>NZ_DXLG01000156.1 GCF_019414865.1 Veillonella sp. | reverse complement strand
ACCCAATAGAGCTAATAATGTAATAAGAATATCGTATACAGGTCCGCCTAATGTAATGGCCCCTAAGGCAATAATAAAACCTATAACAGCGGTTATAACACGTGTTTTTAACATTTTTTATTCCTCATCACGTAAGCCACCAAACCGGCGTTCTCGTTTTTGATATGCTGCAACAGCCTCTAATAATGTTTCCTTAGTGAAATCTGGCCAATGTAAATCAGTAAACCAGAATTCAGCGTAAGCTAGCTGCCACAATAAAAAGTTACTAATTCTAAAATCACTACTTGGACGAATTAACAAGTCTACATCACTAAACTCTTTAGTGAAAAGTTGGGAACTAACATAGTCTTCTGTAATCTCGTCTGTAGTAATAGTTCCATCCACAACAGAATTTGTAATATCGCGGATAGTTCTTACTATTTCATCACGCCCCCCATAGTTTATTGCTAACTGTAAGGTAAGGCCTGTATTATTCTGAGTTAATAATTCGGCATCGTGAATAATCTTTTGAAGCTCATCTGAAAGAGCACCGATATATCCAATAAAGCGAATACGCACATTATGTTCATGCATATACTTAACATTATTATTTAAGTATTCTTTTATGAGAGCCATAAGTAAAGAAACTTCCTGTTCAGGACGCTTCCAGTTCTCTGTGGAGAAGCCATATACCGTAAGAGCTCTAATTCCAATCTCATCTGCAGCAATAACAATCTGCTTTAATACGTCGGCTCCTGCGCGGTGTCCCATTGATCGTGGCATGCCTCTTCGTTTTGCCCAACGACCATTGCCATCCATAATAATAGCAACATGTTTTGGTATTACATTACTATCAATAACAGGCGTATCAGATGGTTTACGGTTAAATAATTTCTTTAGCATAGTCTACCTCGATAGAACTTCCGAAGTCGCTGGCAATCATTGGTCTATACACTAGTATATGTAAACACTCATCAACCTTGGTAATACGTGCTACATAAAATCCTTTATCAGCAATATCAAAAAAGCGATTAAAGGATCCCCCAATCATTACCTTAAAAGGAATATGGGCAGCCTGCAAACGAGACTTTGCAAGCTGCCATGGCATTCCAATAAGGCTATTAGAATCTAACATTATACTTCTAATACGTCCTTTTCTTTTACTGCTTTTAACTCATCAATCTGCTTAATTTTAGCATCTGTAAGTTTTTGAATTTGATCTAAACCGTCTTTAGCATCATCTTCAGTAATTGTTTTAGCTTTCTCTTCTTTTTTCAATGCATCATTTACATCACGACGAATATTTCGTACTGCAACTTTAGCATCTTCAGCTTTTTTATGAACAACTTTAACGATTTCTTTACGACGTTCCTCAGTCAATTGAGGAATAGTCAATCGGATTTGAGCACCATCATTACCTGGATTTAAACCAAGATCAGATTGTAAGATTGCTTTTTCAATAGCACCAATCATAGTTTTATCCCAAGGTGCAATAACAATCATACGCGGCTCAGGCACGGAGATATTTGCAACTTGGTTAATTGGAGATGGGCTACCATAATAGTCAACCATTACTTTGTCAAGCAATGCTACACTAGCACGGCCTGTACGAATAGATGCAAATTCATGTTTTAAAGCCTCAATAGACTTATTCATGCGTTCTTCTGCTTGTTGCAACAATTCTTTAATTTCCATTTGAATTATTCTCCTCGAACTATGGTACCAATCTCTTCACCTTTAGCGGCTTTTGTAATGTTACCAGGAATGTCCATGCTAAATACAATAATAGGGATATTATTATCTTTACATAAAGTTGTGGATGTTGCATCCATAACCTTTAATTCTTTTGTGATGATATCATTATATGTTAATTCATCAAATTTAACGGCATTAGGATTCGTTTTAGGATCAGAATCATATACACCGTCAGCAAACTTCTTCGCCATCAAAATTGCATCTGCTTCAATTTCAGCAGCGCGCAATGCAGCTGTTGTGTCTGTAGAGAAGTATGGTTTACCAAGACCTGCACCGAAGATAACGATACGTTTTTTCTCTAAGTGACGAATTGCACGACGACGAATATAAGGTTCTGCAATTTCTTGCATTTCGATAGCAGTTTGAACACGAGTGTCTACGCCTGCTTGTTCTAATGCATCTTGCAATGCTAAGGAGTTCATTACTGTTGCTAGCATACCCATATAGTCAGCTGTAGCACGATCCATACCTTGGTTACTACCAGCTAACCCTCTCCACAAGTTACCGCCACCAACAACAATTGCGATTTCTAAATCAGTGGATTTTGCTAAAGCAGCAATTTCTTTTGCAAATTCTTCAACAACATCAGGGTTAATACCAAAACCTTGTTCACCCGCTAATGCTTCACCACTCAACTTCAAAACAATACGTCTAAAGTTTCTCTTTGCCATGTGTTTACTCCTCTATTGCAAAATAAGAGAACACTGTACGGTGTTCTCTTATTATTTCTTAATTATTTACCAACAGATGCCATTACTTCAGCTACGAAGTCATCTTGGCGTTTTTCAATGCCTTCGCCCAAACCGTAGCGAACAAAACGACGTACGTTGATGTTTTCACCGATTTTTGCAATATTTTCATTAATGATGTCTGTAACAGTTTTGTCGCCATCTTTAATGAATACTTGTTCTAATAGGCAGTTTTCTTTATAGAATTTTTCAATACGACCAGCAACCATTTTTTCCAAAACAGCTTCAGGTTTTGGTTTACGGCCAGCTTTAACGTCTTCTTCAGCTTCTACTTTAGCTTGTTCCAACAATACTTGTTTTTCGTGTTCGATTACTTCAGCAGGAACTTCTTCACGGTTCAAGTATGTAGGGTTTACAGCTGCGATTTGCATAGCGATATCGCGTGCCAAGTTTTGGAAATCATCAGTTTTAGCAACGAAGTCAGTTTCGCAGTTAACTTCTACCAATACACCGATACGGCCACCAGCGTGGATGTAAGATTGTACTACACCTTCAGCTGCGATACGACCAGCTTTTTTAGCTGCAGCAGCCAAACCTTTTTCACGAAGAAGGTCAACCGCTTTTTCGATATTACCGTCAGTTTCAACCAATGCTTTTTTAGCGTCCATCATACCTGCGCCAGTCATGTCGCGCAATTCTTTTACCAAAGCAGCAGTAATTGCCATTATTTTGTTCCTCCTAGTACTAATTAAGGTAAGGATATAGTCCTTACCCTAATTATATATGTTATAGAT
>NZ_DXLG01000155.1 GCF_019414865.1 Veillonella sp. | reverse complement strand
GTTATATATTTATTATTACCAACGATTTTCATAGTATACTTGTGTCCACATGATGACCTCTACAAGAGAAGGATGTGGGCTCATAGTTTCGCCTACAGTGATAACGGACTTAGGATCCATAGCACGAGTAATACCTTTTTCACGTAAGCGTTTAGTACGTTCAGATGCGATTTCTTCATTAATAGCAGTCAATGGAGTTATACCGCTGTTCATAAGGTTTACGTAAGGTTGGAAGAGGATAGATGCTTGAGGACCTGTTACGTGCATACCAAGAATATGGTTAGTGTCTTTGTCCACTACGATTTTAACGAAACCGTCATTAACATCGCCAGGGTTGATACCCATTGCGTAGCCTTTAGCTGTGGAAGAGTAGTAATTTTTACCAACACCTACATTATAGCCTGCTTTAATAGCTTCTGCTTCAGTAAGACCTACGCTACCAATCTCAGGGTAGGAGAAGGTAACCTTTGGCAATGTATCATAGCGTGCCCAACGGAAATCTTCTTCGTTTTTAGCAAAGTATAGGTTGTGGGCGATAATATCAGCTTCATAGTTCGCACGATGACGGAATGCAGGTTCGCCGTTTACGTCGCCTAAGGCATAGATGCCATCAACAGATGTTTCAAGGAACTCGTTTGTTTTAATCCAGCCCTTTGGCCATGTTTCAATACCTGTGTTTTCGAGATGGAGCTCTTCTACAGCAGGACGAATGCCGGCTGCTACGAGGATTTCTTCTACCTTAGTTTCTGTAATTTCACCAGTGCTACGATCTTTAGTGACTACTATTTTAAGACCATCTTCTTGACGGATTTCAACAGTGTCTTGGTTTAAGATTACATTAATACCACGAGCTCGGTAGTTCTGAAGAAGATGTTCGGACATCTCTTCGTCTTCTTTAGGTACAAGGCGCACATTATGTTGAATGATGGTAACTTCAGTACCAGCTGCATCAAATACGTGACCGAATTCTACGCCGATAGGGCCTGCACCGAGTACAGCAAGGGATTTGTACGGTTGTTTCGGGAACTTATCGCCAAATAAACTTTCACTAGAAAGGAAACCTGCCTCTTTTAGACCAGGTACATTTGGTATATTACTATAACCACCAGTACCAAGGATAATCGTTGGAGCTGTAATTTCTACAATGCCAGAACCATCGTTAAGATGAATATTCATTACTTTATCGGATACAAAGCTTGCCGCACCACGATATACATCTACATTGTCATACGCATTGTAATAATCATAGATGCCTGCAGACTCGTCGATTTTATGCCATGTACGTTTAGATACAAGGTCCCAATCCATAGTAGCAGAGCCAACATTGATGCCTATTTTTTTGAACTCTTCTACCTCTTGAATGGCATTAGCTGCTGTAACCATAACCTTCGTAGGAATACAACCGCGAGTTAGGCATGTGCCACCGAATTTACCTTTTTCTATGATGGCCACCTTTTGGCCTTTTTTGATAGCTGCATCAGCTACGATGGTTGCGCCGCCTGTGCCAACTACAATAATATCGTATTGTTTCATGTTGATTCCTTTCTATTGCTATCTATTAATAGTCGTTATCATTAACTCTATTATAACAACTATATTGAATAAAATCAATATAGTCATAAGTCATTTAAATAGACACTTAGGATCAATATAAACACTTAGAGTTACCATAAATACTTAGGATTACAATAAATATCTATGTTGATTCTTATCGTGTGTCCTTTATATTATACACTGAATAGTAGTATGAGTAGTATAGTAAGATTGCTTTTAAATTAATACCATACATAAAAAAGACGGCCCCGAAGGACCGCCTTTAGATGTTAGTTCCAGTTTTCGTGATAGCCACGTTTTGCATAATCTGCAGTAGCAGTGAAGAGAATATCTGTACTGGAGTTAAGTGCTGTTTCAGTGGAGTCTTGTAAAACGCCAATGATGAAACCTACACCTACAACTTGCATTGCGATGTCATTGGAGATACCAAATAGAGAACAAGCAAGAGGAATTAGAAGTAGGGAACCACCAGCAACGCCAGAAGCACCACAAGCACCGATAGTAGCAATAACAGATAAGAGAATTGCTGTAGGGATATCTACAACGATTCCAAGTGTATGGGCAGCAGCTAATGTCATGATTGTAATTGTGATTGCTGCACCACCCATGTTGATTGTTGCACCCAATGGAATGGATACGGAATACATATCAGGGTTAAGTTTTAAACGTTTTGCTAAATCGAGGTTAACAGGGATGTTTGCAGCAGAGCTACGAGTAAAGAACGCATAGATTGCAGATTCACGTAAACATTTGAAAACCAATGGATATGGATTACGGCGAAGATATACAAAAGATAGAAGTGGGTTTACTATTAATGCTACGAAAATCATAGAACCAAGTAGTAATACGAGTAATTGGAAATAACCAATTAAAGCTTCAATACCGTTAGTAGCAATAGAGTCAGCTACGAGACCCATGATACCAAGAGGAGCAAAGCGGATAATCCAACCTACTACAGTTGTAATAGCTTGAGCGATAGACTCCATTACTTCCTTAGTATTCATTGGTGCATGGCGTAAAGCGCCACCAATGATAAGTGCCCAGCCTAAAATACCGATATAGTTAGCAGTCATCAAGGCTTTTACTGGATTATCAACAATATTTTTTAAAAGTGTTTTCATTACCTCTACGATACCTTGTGGTGGAGCTGCATCGGCTGCACTAGCTGCAAGGTGTAATGTAGTAGGGAACATAAAGCTTACGACTACAGCAAGTGCTGCAGAAAGGAATGTACCTAATAAATATAATGTGATTACAGATCCCATCCCTGTTTTTTGGCCAGAACGGTGTTTACTGATGGCTGCAATTACAAGAAAGAATACGAGGATTGGTGCAATCCCTTTTAAAGCACCAACAAAGAGAACGCCTAATAAAGCTAATTCATTTGCCACATCTGGCACGTATAGAGCTGTCAAAATACCAATAATCAAACCTATGATAATTTGTTGGATTAGACTGACTCTATTGATTGTTTTTACAAATCGATTCATAGTACACTCCAATACTTAATAAAAACTAATAAAAGACCATGGAAAAGATATCTTTTCGTCATGGACATATGTCATTATACAACGAACACAGGATGGTGGCAATAGATAATATCATAGTCGTTTATATATAGTTAAGTTAGATCTACTGTGATTGATAACGATGTTTATTTTGTAATATAC
>NZ_DXLG01000154.1 GCF_019414865.1 Veillonella sp. | reverse complement strand
AAATATAACAACAAATAATACTGCTATACAATCTTTGTAAGCTTTTAATATAATAGATGATTTTTCCAATCACTTTATTAGAGTTTAATTCCTTATATTTTCGTATATTTAGGTACATTACGATACTGCATTGGTAAGGAATTCTCTTTTACTTTAAAACCGTGCTTTTCATAGAAAACTGCATTGGTACTATCGCCAATCATAACATTAATGTACAAGTAAGACTTGTAAGCCTCCTTCACCATTTCCAGCAAATGACCTGCAATGCCATGCCCCTGATAATCGGGATGAACCAGTACATAATTTATGAAACATACTAGCTCACTATCATCCATGACACGAATAAGACTGACTAAACGGTCACCATCCCACGCAGAAATTACACGAGATGAATTTATAAGAGCCTTGTGTAGACGGTCAGGATATTTACCAACTACCCAACGAACAGACAGAAATAAATCTGCTACTTGCTGAGGGGTAAATTTCTTTTCTTCGGTATAGGTAATTGTCATAAAAGCTCCTTTATGTAATTCAAAATCACCAAGGATTTAATAACGTAGTAGATTTATCAAAAGTTAACGTACATAGTGTAGGATTCGTCTTATCTAGATAAGCAATAAACACTATTTTAGAAAATATCTTTTCCTTCATATACATTGCTTTTTTGAAATCATCTTTCATGTATTTACTAAATAACTCAGGAAGAGTAAATCGTGCGCTAAGACTTCTAATCTCATTACCATTATTATCTATTGGTACTATAACCCATTCATCACTGTTTTCTTGATTAAAATGAATTGAAATGTTTTGATGTGGATTACTATTTAGTAACTCATTGAAAGATTCGTCTGCAAATAGGGGAATCATATTCACACTATTTATTGTAGCTAAAAATATATATTTGCCCTTAATATTATCCCTTAAAGATAATATTAATTCTGCTAATGATGCATTACCAATACATTCAAGGGCTTGTTCATAATTCCATTCATCAATTTCTTCTGTGTGAATTAAATAGGAAAAGCTTCTTTTGAATGTTTTAAACAAGTTCTTTTCTATATCGTTAGTATCGAACATTAATATATCAACAATATTCTCAATAGAGTCTGTAATAAATTTATATTCACGACCTGATAAATCAATTAAATGTATCTTATGTGCAATAGCATAACGTTGTGCATCATTAGAAAATCCAGACGTTGAAAATATCGCATAATGATAGTTATACCTAGCAAGAAATAACTCGGACAATGTCATATTTACAGTTGAATAATTAGTATTAATATCATCAAGAATTCCCACTCCCATTCTGACTTTCTCAATGCCAACTGGTCTATCTGATGAATAAAACTTAGCTTCTACAAACAACCTTAATGGATAAATAAAAGGAGGAGTGACTCTAAATGTTCCTAGCGTATCAAACTGGTGATAACCGCCACGTCCTTTAACTTTTAATCCATTACGGCCACAACTTTTAAATTCATCAGTATTACCAATATTCTCATCTGTAATTACTTCATATCCATTTACTTCAATTAACTTTGATAACACTACCTCTAAAAGGTATCCTTTTGCCTGTTGTTTATTCATGCTAAAGCGCTCCTAAATTATAAGTGCAAAACATATTTTATTACTACAATCGTTTGCTCATATAGATAACATCATCCATAGGGTTATGATAATACGGCTCGCATTCAACAAAGCCATGCTTCTTATACAAATGGATTGCTGCTTGCAACGGTTCAATTGTATCTAGCACCATTTCTTTATACCCAGAGGCCTTAGCATGGTCCATAATACTTTCAATCAGACGATCACCAAGATCATGACCACGACCCTCGGGACGCACATAGAGGCGTTTCATTTCACAACGAGTATCGCTATGCTGATAATACGCTACCATGCCAAGCACCACATCATTATCATCGATAGCAACCAATAATTCACCATTTGGCGCCGTATATTTCTCTGCTATATCTGCTAATTCCTTATCTAAATTCTGAAAAGACAAATCACGACCAAGCCACTGAGTATACTCTGTAATCAACTCTTTTACTTGATCTAAATACGGTTTGCCATCAACAATTTGAATCATATAAACTCCAACGGATATAATACTCTACCATTATTTCTTCCCATACGGTTTATGCTGAAAGATTTCTTTTACAATCCCTTCACCAACAACATTGCCGCCTTCCATGATAAAGAACTCAGTACCTGCTTGTAGAGCAGAATAATCTATATCTTCGTTTACTGGCAACGCATTGGCACGTATTGGTTTATCAAAGATGATATCTTCACCATCAATAAAGTTTACACCTAACAGCTGATCAGAGCCCTTTATAACAAGATGAGGGCAATACTTTCCAATATTTAAATTTGGTGGAGTTCCCCTCTTCTTACTGTAGAAAGTAACTGTACAGCAAATAGTAAAATCTAAATCGCTCATTTCAAGCCTCATCAACTACATATACCATATCACCTGTAAAGTAGATGTTCATTATACAATGTACGGGATTCCCTTCGCTGCATAACCAACCCTGCAGCACAGCTCGACCCCAGTTATAGGTCTCCGTAATGACCTCAAACTCACTTTCACTATACTCCTGCTGATACTGAGGTAACTCAATTCTTTTACCTGTAAAAGTATCTAATATTGTACTATTAAAGACGAGAATTTCTAGATCATCAACATCACATTTCTCAAATACAATCTTGGCCTTATGAGTTTGTTCAATACCATTCTCATAAGAAAAAATATAATCAAAGGTAAAAGTTAAATTACCATCTGCGTATGCTATTTTTTGGACCCTTGCATCATGGAGAGAATATTTGGGATACTCACCAAAAGATTTTGTCGTTTTCATAGGACCTCTAATTATAAGAATATAGTCGCAATACAACATTCCTTTACTCTATTAATTCGCTATTTTTGAAAACTCTCTAAACTAATTAGAGCATATTTTTTATTTAAGTAATAAATCATTCTGACGAAGATAATCAATAAAGGTAGAAATAATTAGATTTTTTCGTTCTATAATATCTGTTTCTTTAAAATCATTAGAATTAGATGATAAGTCAAATAATTCCTTATTTTTTGTACCTTCTCTAACTTTGCCTTTATCAGTTACAAACCCCTTATAATATTTTAATTTATCTATAAATCGATAATCTGATGCACGAATATTAATAGACTTTTCTAGTAGAGCTTTATTACCTAATGATTCTAAATTCCTTTTATCAGTTAAAC
>NZ_DXLG01000153.1 GCF_019414865.1 Veillonella sp. | reverse complement strand
GAATATAGATAATGAAAGAAGGAAGGAAGATTTTATGCGTAGTACTCATTGTTTACCTAGTTATAGTTTTGGCGGTCATGAGGTGTTTGACGCTATTCCCAAATTTACAAAATTATATGGTAAGTCTGTAGCTATCATTGGTGGTGAGACAGCTCTTTCTAAAGCTTTGCCACACATTCGTCCAGTGCTTGATAAAGCAGGGATTAAAGTGCTAGATATTATTCACTTTGGTGGAGAGTGTACTTTCTCTCGAGGTAAGGAAATTGCACAAATGGCTTCTGTAAAAGATGCGGACTTTATGTTTGCTGTTGGTGGCGGTAAGGCCATGGATACGGTAAAAGTAGTAGCTCTAGAGTTAGATGATAAACCATTCTTTACAATTCCGACCATTGCCTCTACTTGTGCTGCAACGTCAGAAGTAGCAGCTGTATACACTGCAGAGCATACTTTTGATGACGTAGCCTTTGTAAATCATCCTCCTGTGCACTGCTTTATTGATGCTGATATTCTCGTAGAAGCACCAAGCCGTTACTTGTGGGCGGGAATGGGAGATACTATTGCAAAACACTATGAAACTCATCTTTCTGCTCGCAATCGTGAGCAAGATTATAATACTCAGTTAGGCCTTACTCTAGCTTCTATGTGTAGTGAACCAATTTTAGCACATGGTATACAAGCCTATAAAGACAGTCAAGCTAAAAAACGTAGTGATGCATTTGATACCATTGCTATGGCTGTTATCTTTACTACCGGTATTGTATCGGGTTGTGTTCCTATGGCATATAATAGTAATATGGCTCATGCTGTATGTTATGGCTGTGTTACTAATAAAGAAACAGAAGAAAACCATTTGCATGGTGAAATGGTAGCATATGGCTTACTTATTTTGTTAACCGTTGACCAACAAATGGATGAATTACAACGGTGGTTGCCAATATACCGCGAATTAGGTTGGCCTACTAAACTTTCACAGTTAGGTCTTACTGCATCGCATATTCCTCAAATTGTTGAAAAGGCTACATCTGTTCATGATATTGATGTATCTCCGTACAAAATTACAGCAGATATGTTGACTAAGGCTATTCAATACATGGAATCTCTTGATTAATATAATTTGTAACCGTTTGTGTATGTTATGTGATGAGGTTATAAATGCGAAAAATTGTAAAGGGTGGCTTATATCGTCATTTTAAAGGCATGTACTATTATGTGTTAGATGTTGCAACTCATTCGGAAACGAGTGAACAGTTCGTAGTGTATCAAAAATTATATGATCAACGTGACTTATATGTACGACCACTAGATATGTTTTTGAGTGATGTGGATCAAGAAAAATATCCTGATGTAGAGCAGAAAGAGCGATTTAAGTTAATGAGCGGACGTGATTAGGAGGGCCTGTGGAACAGAAATTTTTCTTTTTCGATATAGACAATACCTTAGCTGTGTGGCCGGAAGGTAAAATTCCTGACAGTGCTCAATATAGCTTAGATGAATTAAAGCGCCGTGGTCATAGGGTGGCACTAGCAACAGGCCGTATCCAAGTAGATGCAAAGCGTTTTGCGGAACAAGCGGGGCTTACAGATTTTGTGGCAGATGGCGGACATAGTGTTACTGTTAATAATGAACTAGTGTCCATGATTGGCATGGATCGTGATGCATGCATTAACTATTTGGAATATTTAGAGTCCCATAATATTCCTTGGGCTGTAACAGATCGGAATAAATTAGGCCGAATTACGCCGTATAAGGAAATATTAGATTGGCATCCGAATTGGGATGTTTTTAAAACGACAGTAGATCCTAATTTTGACTTTCATAATGTAGAAGAGTTTTATAAGATTTATGTGTTCTTTAAAGAAGGGGAAGAAGAGGAAAAAGAAATTGAGCATATGACGCATAAGCTCATTCGTTATGGCGATGGCTGTGTTTTATATGAACCAATGGAAAAAGCTTTGGGTATTCGCAATATGCTTGATCATTTTGGTATGAAACCTAATCAAGCCGTAGTATTTGGTGATGGATATAATGATTTATCTATGTTTAGGCCAGAATGGCTTAATATTGCCATGGGAAATGCCCGTGCTGAATTGAAAGAAAAAGCCGATTATATCACTACCGACTGTGATAAGGATGGTATTTATAATGCGTGTAAGCATTTCAAGTGGATTGATTGAGTTCTAATGTCCTCATTGTAGACTAAAAAACTGAACAATTTGATGGTAAATAATGACTGATATATAACTGAAAGTATAAGGTTATATAAATTGGTAAATTTAATAATTATTTAAACCAAATTTTCTCTAAAACATGATATACTAAAAAAGAGCCGCTCACGGGTTGAGCGGCTTTTCTATGTGAATTTTACATACATGTTAGTATAAACAATATATTTTGGGGGAACTATGAACTGGAAACGCTTGGCTTTATGCGCAATGTTGGGGATTACAATGCTTGGTACAGCAGCTTGTGGTACAAAAAGTGGGGAGCAACCACAAGGTAATACTGTAAAGGCAGAATCTGTAACCATGCCTAATTTCTCTAATGCGCCAATTGCTGATGAGTATGCTATTTTTGATACAAATTATGGTCAATTCAAAGTTCGTTTGCTAGGATCTAAAGCGCCTATTACGGTAAAAAACTTTGATTACTTAGTGAAAAAAGGTTTCTATAATGGTGTTACATTCCACCGCGTTATTGAAGGATTTATGATTCAAGGTGGGGATCCAGATGGTACAGGTGCTGGTGGCCCTGGTTATACCATTCCTGATGAGTTCTCCAACGATTTACACTTCAATAAAATGGGCGTCCTTGCTATGGCGAACCGTGGTCCTAATACAGGTGGTTCTCAATTCTTCATTACCTTGGGACCTACAGACTGGTTAGATAATAAACATACTATCTTTGGTACTGTAGTACAAGGTATGGATGTAGTTGAAAAAATCGGTAAAGTAAAAACTGGTCGTAATGATAAACCAGTAGAACCTGTCATCATCAATACCATTACATTAGAACCGATTACTGACGATGCGAAAAATGGCAAATAAAGACGCTAAGTCTGAAGAGCGACACTATGTGTATTTAGTGCGTTGTGCAGATGATTCTTTGTATTGTGGGTGGACTACCGATCTTGAGCGCCGTATGGAGGCTCATAATGGCCATGTTCCAGGCGGTGCGAAATATACTCGCGGGCGACGTCCTGTTACGTTGGTATATTCTGAAAGCTTTCACAATAAACAAGATGCACAACGTAGAGAATATGCCATAA
>NZ_DXLG01000152.1 GCF_019414865.1 Veillonella sp. | reverse complement strand
TGTATCAGTCTTTTGAATTTCATCATAAAGTTCATTAAAATCTTTATGAACTTTTAAGCGACGTAAAATTTCATCAGTTAAATTATATTTTTGCTTTTCTAATACATAAGGTAATGGGATTTCACCGCCCCCACGCACCTCTAAGGTATACTGACCAACAGCTTGATCTTCAGGAACTTTAAAGAAGATTTGTTTAACAACTTTCTCCCCGCGGAATGGCTCCAACGTTACATCTACAACGATTGTATCCCCAGGAGAAACAATGGTAGAAGATGCAGACGCATCAATAAGCTTTGCAGTTTTCTTATCTTGTGTTACTTCAGTTTCTACAGAGATATCAGAGATTTCATAATTAATGAATCGGTTATTCATAAGAACATCGATAACATTGTAGAACTCATCAACAGCCTTCTCTGAGATAGAATCAGAACTATAGAACATATTAGTTCGTGTCAACGGCTTATGTTCTTTACCTCTTGGAGTAATAGTATAAGAAATTGTAGCTGTACCAGCGCCACTACGATCTAATGTTTTATTCAACATATTATATAGAGATGTAGCCGCTAAGGTCGGTGTCATTTCACTATCTTCAATGACCTTAACAGAGCTAGTTTTATCACGCCCCATATCAAGGTCTTTCAAATGGAAGCGCATAGGAATGCCTGGAGAGATCACTCCAGATACGCCAGCAATACCAGCACCTCTATCTTCAGTTACTGAGCCTACTTCCTTGCCCATAGAACCTAATTTGAAAGCAGCATCATAACTTTTAACTACCGTAAAGATACTTGCATTGTGCATAAAGTAGTTTGAAGAGCCATGTTTCAAGAATGGATGACCAAAGGCAACAATCTTTTCACCATCTACATAGGTAACAGTACCAATAGCACCAAGTTTTAGATCACCATCAACTAATAATGCGGCTACAGAGCCACCAGCCTCTAAAGGTTTTGCAGTTTCATCACCACTAGCACTAGCTGTATCATATGTTTCATATTTATATTGTGGCAGCTTGGATTTGAAGTAATCCATGGACGCTGCATCAAAGCCATATGCCATAAGTGGTGTGCCAAGAGGAATCAATTGTTTATCATCCCATGGTCTAGATAGGTTCTTCTCATATGGAATATTCCATAATTTCACCATATCTTCAATAGGGGTAATCATACCAATCGTACCATCTGCAAAACCCCAACCATAGGCAACAGCACCAACGAGCTTGCCATTTATATATACAGGACTACCACTCATGCCATGAGCAATGCCTCCAGTTTTTTCCATAACAGGACCAGAAAACTTTGCCAAAATAAGATGACCAGATGGCCCCTTATCCTTCATGACACCCAGTACCTTTACATCAAAGGTTGAAATGGTATCTCCTACAATTACAGTTTTTGCAATACCTTCCATACCTGTAGTTACATCATTGACAGGCATAAAATCAACAGCCTGTGCAGCTGTAAGTGAAGTACAGAAGAAAAGCGCCAGTATCGCTTTTCTATACCGACGCCAAGAATGAGAAAACTTCATTCCTTCTCTCCTTTATTTACTTTCTACTGTGACAACGATTTGATCACGAGAAACGTCTGAACCCACTGTAACATTAACCGCCGTTACAGTACCAGTTACAGTAGATTTAGCAGCAGCCATAGGGCCAGCCAATGTCTCTACAGTTACCAATGTTTGACCTTCTGTTACAGCAGAGCCAACAGAAACTGTAGAAGCAACTTTACCTGTTAATACACTTTGGTATGATACAGGGGCCGCCATTACAGAGCTAACACTTAAAATGCCTAAAGCAGCTAAGGCCAACACTACTCTTTTCATAACGATCCCTCCTTTTACAAAATTAGTTATGTATTTATAGTATACTAAATTATTACTAATATTTCAAACAAAATTGTATGCAACGAATTCATTTTATAATTACAATATCCTCATAGGTCGTAGGATTTGGAGTAGCTTTATGTACGTACGTATCATTAACCACCAAATCAACACTACCTTGATTTGATAATTCAGCACCATCTACGACGCCTAGCTTAGATAACAGTTTGGCCCCTTCTTGTTGTGTGACCCCTACGGATTGAAGGCCTGCTTTATCAACAGTGAGGACCACTAAATTATGATCTTTTGTAGTTCCTATGAAACTACGAGCTTTATTATGAGTCCCATCAGCACCTACATAATTGCCATTCTTCAATACCATAGTACCCGCTTGTAGCGCTGCACCACCAGTGGTGCTAACTTGTGCTAACTCCGGTCTATTTTGAATCGTAATCGGTGTGCCCACTTTTAATTTACGCAGTGCATCTCTTGATTCTCCATGCCCAGATAATACATATTGGTTTTCTCCAATTTTAGAATTCCCTTTTTGACCACTAACCACCTTGCCATTAGCAACAGTCACTTCGTATCCAAAGTCATTAGTCTTTGTAGATGCCCCATACGCTGATGTATATAGAGTCAAAGCATTTTCTTTACGACTTGTATTAACAGAGGTAATCAGGAATGTATCCTTCTGTGTTTTAGCCTGTAGTAAAGGTCTTTTTTCTTCAATAAAATATCCACGATTTGGTGTATATCGCAAGGTGCCACGATTAGAAATACGCTCTAAATCAATCGTTCCATCACTAGCTACTGAATAAGGACGATCAAAACTTCCGCCCTTTACCTTTGCTCCAATGATGGCAGTATGTGATTGAATCACAGATGATAAGGTTTTTCCTTCTGGAACATGGGCTACTACCATAGGTGAATCATTATCAACAGATAACGCAAAGGCTTGAATCTTACCTTCTGCTACAGTGTTATTAATCTTGCTATACGTAACGGATTTATTTACATCTTTTGTTGTTTGTTGAGCATAGCCAGAAAATAAATCCACTACAATACGCGATGGCTTTTCCAATGTAAACTCATGATGTTGTACATCCTTATTAGCCGTCAATGTTACTTGTAAAGCACCATTAACAGGTTGTAAGCCAATACCTTTTAAAACACCTGTTTTCGTGTTATTTTGAGCTACAGGTCCAGTCAATCCATTTGTCGTACCACCCAGGTTAAGGGTAAGGGCATGTGTAGACTCATTATAAGATTTAGTCCAAGATACAGGCATTTCAGACACATCTAATACGATTCGACTTGTACCTTCGTGATTAGATACACGTACGCCGGTTAAATTTCCAGCTTCCGCATAAGGTATTGTGCTGCCTAGAAAGCCTAACACAGCAAAAGTCATATATAAATATCGTTTCATTTACAATTCCTCTATAGCGA
>NZ_DXLG01000151.1 GCF_019414865.1 Veillonella sp. | reverse complement strand
TATCACTACCTATTGCACATATGAGAAAGAGCCCTAATTTAACATACATTAGGGCTCTTTCTAAAAAACTTATATTATCTCATTAAAATGGGAATAAAATTGGTAACAATATAAGCGCTACTATACTAGATACAACGATGAGTGGCAAACCAGCTTTCACATAATCCATGAAGCTATAACCAGCAATGTTGTATACCATAGTATTCGCAGGCATACCAATTGGGGTAGCATACGCTAAGGAGCTAGCGATTACGATAGCTGCAAGCACCGCTTTTGGATCGAAGCCCAATTGAGATGCTAAGCTAAGACCGATTGGTACCAATAATGCACAGGTAGCAGTATTAGACATGAAGTTCGTCATGAATACACCAAGCACAAAGATTACTACTAGAACAACAATTGGAGATGGACTAGCACCAAGGCTGTTTACAATAAGATCTGCAATTACAGAGCCAGTGCCTGTTTTAACCATTGCGTCCCCAAGGGCCATAGAGCCAGCGAAGAGCATGATTGTTTTCATATCTATAGATCTAACAGCTGCACTTTCACTAATAACATTAGTAGCAACTAATACAAGAGCACCTATCCAGGCACTCACATAAAGTTTTACACCTAATTGTTTTTCAAAGATCATAGCAACAACTGTCAAAATCAATACAATTGCAGCAGTCCATTTTTTCCAAGACGGTACATGGCTATAATCGTCATTGCCTTCAAAGGCACCATCTGGTTGATGACTTGGAGCATCTGGTAAGAAACGTTTACCAATTGTAGCATAGAAAATAGTACCAACAATTAGAATTGGTAAACCTACTAGACCATAATCAAAGAAACCAAAAGAGCCAAGGCCCGCTTGTTGTAAGCCCGCTTGCGCAATCATATTACCAGGAGCGCCGATAAGTGAAATATTACCACCCATAGCTGCAGCAAACACAAGAGGCATCAACAATTTAGTTTGTTTAAAACCACTTTTTTTACAAATACCGATAATTACAGGAATCAGTACAGCAGCTGTACCAGTATTAGATAAGAAACCGGATAAAATACCTGTAATCATCATAACTGCAACGAGTAAAGATGTTTCAGTTTTAGCAAACTTATGAACTACATTACCTACCCCCACTGCTACGCCTGTTGCAAAGAAAGCTTCACCAATAACAAACATGCCCATAAATAGTAAAACGTTTGGATCTACAAAACCGGCGAATGCTTCTTTAGCGGATAATACCCCACTTAGATGTAAGCCGACAGCTACAACCATAGCGGTAATAGACAATGGGATTTTCTCCCATGCAAACATGACGATGGCAAATACCAAGAAGCCAAGAGTTATCATTACACTCGTATCCATAAATACCTCCCAATACGTGTAATATACCTAAAAAAGGGTACAAAAAAGGAGGATTGTACAAAATCCGTATAATCCTCCTATTAAATTGAAGATCACAATTCGATTATTTAATGAAGCTTACGTGTTTATAAATCTCTTCTAACACTTCATCTTTCTTCGCATTGTATTCTACTTTTTTATTTTCAAAGTAGTTATTCCCTTCCGCATCGATGGATACGATGAGCGGACCAAATTCTTTAACCTTAAAAGTCCATAAAGTTTCACACATACCTAATTCTCTCCAATTAGCAGATTCTACTTTTTCGACTTCTGTAGCAGCAAGTACGGCATTACCTGCAGGGAACACACAGTGTAGTGCACCAAAGTCTTTGCAGGCACGTGCTGTTTCAGGACCCATTCCACCTTTACCTACAATGAGACGTACACCTGTCTTTTTAACAAATTCATATTCAAATTTTTCCATACGCATAGATGTAGTAGGTCCTACAGATACAACTTCAAATTCATTATCGCTTATTGTACGAATAATTGGTCCTGCATGAAGTATAGCCCCATCTTTAACATCAACCGGTAACGTTTTACCTTCTTCTACCACACGACGATGCCCCATATCACGACAGGTTGTAATATGCCCAGTCAAATAAATCACATCGCCTGGCTTAATGCCTGCTAAATCAGATTGTTGAATAGGTGTAGTTAATATTTTCTTAGCCATTATAATGTCACTCCTTTATGAGATTTAACTGTGCAATTACCATCCTTGTCAAATACGAGATCGCCGCGACGATGATTCCAACAACCTACACTAACAGCACAAGAAATAACAGATGGATGACGTGTACCATGTTCAATGTTCACACCTAAAACAGTTTTATCCCCACCCATACCTTGAGGTCCAATACCAATCTTATTAATTCCATCTTCTAACAATTGTTCCATATAAGCCGCTTTTTCATTAGGTGCTTTTGAAGATACAGGGCGCATTAATGCTTTTTTAGATAATCCAGCAGCGGTATCAATAGTTGTAGCAATCCCTACACCTACCAATAGTGGAGGACACGCATTCAAACCATAGCTTGTCATCAAATCAAGAACAAACTTAGCAACACCTTCATAGCCTTCACCAGGCATCAATGTTTTACCTGACCCTGGCAAGGAACACCCGCCACCAGCCATATAAGGGAAGATTTCTACATCATCACGGCCAGGAATGATATCCCAGTGAATATAAGGTGCAGTGAGGCCAATATTTTTACCAGTATTAAACTCATCAAAAGTTTCTACACAGTTCAATCGTAATGGAGCCTCTTGTGTAGCCTTATAAGTTGCTTCTCTTAGAATATCTTCTAATTCTCCTAGTAAGGGATAATTAGATCCAACCTTTACCCAAAATTGTAATACACCAGTATCTTGACAAGAAGGACGATTAAGCTGAGCTGCTAAATCCATATTATGTTGCATTGTTTCATAAATAGATTTAGCCATAGGATTTTTTTCATCCTGTGCCAATTCATGAATTTTTTCTTGTACATCATCAGGCAATACCTTTGCCATATAAGAAATGAAATTAGCTATCTTATTTGTCATTTCTTGTACTTGTTGTTCCTTCGTACTCATCGCAAACCTCCAAAAAGACTTCATTATTTAAGACGTGATTATTTCTGTTTCGGAACCTTAGCTCCTTTCGATGATTTCATTGTACTCTTTTTACAGGATATAACTATCCAATTTATAAGTTGATTTTTGCTTGTGAAAGCACGCTAAATTCATACAAAATCACCTATATAATTATATTTTTACCTATATAAAATATACAATTACACCTATTCAGAAATATCAAAAAGAGCACTACTTATCAAAAGGTAGTGCTCTTTCATCATTTATTTTTATATGCTTATCAAATATACAAAATCACCTATACCTAATGATTGTATATCCCCCTAATTTTAATTT
>NZ_DXLG01000150.1 GCF_019414865.1 Veillonella sp. | reverse complement strand
GGAATATATAGACATAAAAAACTTGCTATCCATTACGCAATAGATAGCAAGTTAATCGAGTTCATCAATATGAAGTTATATATCACAAAACTAGGGAATCAGAAAACTAAAATCTCAGGCAGTAACCGTAATGCGCTCCCCTGTGCGCATGTGTGTAAATACTACCTTCTGAGCACGCAATTGGAAGGGCTGCCCCGTTGGTTGTGCGCCGTATAATGTATCCCCTACAAGAGAGTGACCGATATGGCTAAAGGCCACACGAATTTGATGTGTTTTCCCTGTGTACAAACGAACTAAAACCTCAGTATATCCACATTTTGATGAGTTATGCACAGATTTGTCCACATTTACACCATGTTTATCCACATTTTGTAATTCTATATCCACATTTTCTTGGTTCATATCCACAGAATTTTGGGACTTATTCACAGAGTTATCCACAGGTTGTGAAGAATGTCTACATAGGACGGAATAATCGGTGCGCGTTTCTTTTCCTTTAGGATTTACTTCATAATGAATCCCATCAGCACTGCGCTCCATAGGCAATACTAAAGAGTCTTCATCAGCTTCTACAATACCTTCTACAGTGGCCATATACCACTTTTCAAAGGTATTATCGTCCATTTGCTGTTGATACAGACTTTGGGCTAAACCGCTTTTAGCAATTACGATACAGCCCGTTGTATCTCTATCTAAGCGGTTCAAGAAACGAACCTTCCGCTTAATGCCATTTTCTTTGAAGTAGTACGCTACCCCATTAGCAAGAGATACTTGGTCTTTAGAGTTTACTGTCATACTAGTCGGTTTATCCACAATGAGGAGATCAACATCTTCATATAAGATATGTAGATCCATTTCAATTGGTTCGTAATCGATTTTTTCCTTAGCCATAGCAATCCAAATCTCATCACCTTCGGAGATAACATCCTTTGGCGTTGCCTTATGACCGTTGATGTGGATTAGTTTTTCCTCAAATAGCTTGACTAAGGACTTTCGAGGATATTTAGTATCTAGTACCGCACCAAGTGTAATATCTTGTTTCTCGCTATGTGTAGCCTCTATATCTGCAGCTGTTACGGTCCACAAAATATCATCTGGACGATGTGTTTTTCGCGCCATTAGTATCTCCTTTCTACGAGCTCAGGGTCTCGTGGCATATAGTTAAGTAGCGAGCTTGGTTGAACAGCTCGGCCACGTATATTCGTTTGTTCAAAGGTAATAGTCAGCTCTTGTTTAGGTCGTGTAATAGCCACATAGAACAAGCGCTTTTCTTCGTCTTCACGACCTTCTGCAATAGCAAAAGGACTAGGGAAGGTTCCTTCATTGAGGCCTGCCAAGAACACGTGGTCAAACTCGCTACCTTTAGCTTGGTGGATGGTAATGATTGGAATGCGATCTTCATTGCGTACCTGTTGGGCAGGCTCACCTGCTGTAAGGGCCGCCATCTGCAAGATTTGATTTAATCGAGCTAACCCGGCTGGGCCTTCATAGGCTGCATCTAGTTTTTCCATGATGCGATATAGATCCCGTATATGCTCTACCTTCGCCGATTCCCCATGGGATTTGTAGTACTCTAGAACCCCCATTTGGTTCATAATGTACGCCAATAACTTCGTTGGCAATTCCGTATAGGCCTTTCTCCGCAAGGTCGCCATTTGGGACGCAATATTGGTGAAAGCCGCTTTATATTTGTTAATCGCCACCATACGGCCTGTTGTGGTAGGCACGATATTTTCTTTCACCGCATAGATTAAAAGCTGTGCAGTGGCCAAGATATCGTCCATCGCATTGTGCGTAGGCTCATGATGGATAGGGAACTCGGATGCTAGGAAGCCCAATTTATGATTTGGCAAATTAGGGTAAAAACGACGATAAATATCTAAGGTATCATAAATCGCCTTGAACTGAGGATTTCCTAAATTATGACGTGCCAATTCGTTGGTAAAGATAGTCACATCATAATTTACATTGTGACCTACGATGATAGCACCCTTGGAGAATTCCTTAAAGGCTTGTAGCACTGTAGCTGGATCTTCACCGTGCTCTTGTAAATACGCATCGGAGAAGCCGTGTACCTCTTCGGATTGTCCCACAGGTACGCCTGGATTGATAAAACGTTCAAAGGTTTCTAGGACCTGCCCATATTCATCGATGCGGATGGCCGCAATTTGAATGATACGATCCTGAGACGTATCGGTACCAGTACTTTCTACGTCATACACCACAACCTCATGATGTTCTAAACCACTGACGAGCTTCGCATAAGGCTCTGCTTCAAAGATAGGCATATCCATAAAGTCCGTCAATTTTAAGCCCACTTGACGCGTTTCAGGGCTTTCAATGGCTGCAATACGAGCGCCACCGATACCAGCAACATAGCGTTTTATAATACGCTTAGCACTGACGGAGTCATTCGGGTTCATAAGCAGTTTGAAGTAAGCCATAACGTCTTTAATTTCTTGACGTCTAAAGAATTTGAACTCATCAATAATCATAAAGTGACGACGTTCGTCTTCAGGTTTTTCATTGTTGAGGCGTTCAAAAGAGTCGCTCAGTCGTTGCGCCTTTTTATTATCTCGTACTAAAACGCCAATATTGGCATCCTTTGGCAAGGCGCAGATAGCTTCATAGATATATCTGCCCTCAAGATAGCTATTTTTACAGCCTTTTATGAGAACAGGCTTACCCTTTCTTTCACTATTGGCGCGAGGCAATTCAGTATAGATAGATCCTACCAGATCAGGGAACATATTCTGCAATGTTTTGAAAGCCATCGTAAAGAGTGTCCAGTTAGAGCGGTAATTTTCATAGAAAATGATTTTTAAAGGCTTAAAGTCCGCATCAAATTGCTTGAGCAAACGGAATGGATCAGACCCACGCCATTCGTATATGGTTTGGAAATAGTCCCCACATAATAGGACGTGATTACCTTCCCACAGCATTTCTAGAACCTTGTACTCTAGTACGCCTGTGTCTTGCATTTCATCTACAGAGATATAGCAATAACGGCTACGCCAACGTTCCCGAACTACAGGATCTTGGAATAGACGATGAACACCACAGATAAGGTCCGTAAAATCTAGGCCATGTACGGAGGCTAAGCTTTCATCATAGGCGGCAATCCATTCGTGACCATGGTTCAAGAAGTCATGGAGTTCACTATAAAGAACATTCCCAAAACTAGAAAACTGTTGCTCAATGGCTGCGCGCTGTTCCTTTTGCAAACGATCAATAGTCCGTTTATAATCGCCTACGAGATCATCAGAATAGAACCCATATAGAGAGCGATATTCTTTTACCATGCCGATGATGTTGGCAAAGGACATTTCTCGCAACT
>NZ_DXLG01000015.1 GCF_019414865.1 Veillonella sp. | reverse complement strand
AGGCTTATGAATGGTTTAAATTAGATATAATTATGCCAGGTCTCCTATCTAATACTTTACATAGTCAACAGCTATTTAGACCTTTATATAAAAATGCACAGTTAACAAAGAATGTTTTATATTTTTTGAAAGCAGCAGATTTTAATATTACAGACATTATAACGGAAGAGGTTATTGTTCCTATTCAGAATGATGGTGAAAAGCCGGAGCCAATTTTATTAGTAAAATGTACACATGAAGGTGAAAATGGAGAGTCATTTATAATTAATTATGATGCTGAAAGTATTGGAACTAGGATTTTTTTATTACTTGCTATGACTATTTTAGAAAATAGTCATACACCTAAAGTGTTTTTGATAGATGAATTTGACCGCTCATTACATCCTAAATTAGTTAAGATTTTATTTCGTATTTTTAATGAATGGAATAATACTTATACGCAATTGATTGCAACGACTCATAATAATGATGTATTAGATTATGAGCTTAGAACAGATCAAATTTGGTTTGTTGATAAGGATTATTATGGGGTGTCTAGACTAGATAGTGCTTTTGATTTTAATGAATTAGAAATTAGTGCTATAAAGAAAAATTATCAAGAGGGGGTTTATGGAGCAGATCAGATTATTAATGATGTGTTGATGAAAAATATATTAGAGTTATAATATATAAGTATTGAAAGTGAGAGTGTTCATTTTGGCGAGAGCATCTAAAAATAATCCGAAGCAATTAAAATACTTATTGATTGTTGATGGTCAGACGGAAGAAGCTTACTTTAAAACTATTTTTCAAAGATTTAAGATATCTGCCAAAACTATAAAACGAGTACCTCCAAGTGGTGGTAGTGCGGTTTCTTTTGGTTTATCTGAGGCACATACTTTTGAAGTGACTAATCATAGAAGTTATGAAAGTTATTATATTATTATAGACCGAGATAATTTAACTAGTTCGGAATATCAAAAAATACAGCGTGAGATCAATCAAAATGATGATACGAGACTAGTATTTTCTAATGTTGCAATTGAAGTTTGGTTATTGGCTTATTATCAACAAATGACATCGAGGCCAGTAGATTCTAGTGCTGATAATGATAGAAATATACGTGAACTATCACGGCATTTGGGTGAAGAGTATCAAAAAGGCAATTCGATACAGATTGATAAAATAATTAATTCCGCTGAACATCCTATAGATACTGCTAATAATAATACAAGCTCTATTAGAGAGTTGTGTTTTGATCGGCAGTGTACAAATGTAGGAATTTTTTTGCAAGAATTAATTAATGGATTATAAATTAGAAAAAGCAGTTGTTTCTATTTTGAAACAGCTGCTTTTTCTCTATTGTAATTTTTTAGGATCTTTAAGTATTAATGATGCCCCAAGGCCCATTACGAGGAATGGCACGAGTGTCATCATAGCTACCGGTAAGGAGTAGGTATCTGCTAGGTTACCTACGACAGGAGCGATGACGCCACCGATAGTTTGGCTCACGCCGAGGGTGATACCCGATGCAAAGCCGATACTTTTGGCTAGATATGTTTGACCTAGTACGATAACTGGGCTGTAGCTAATTGCTTTAGCAGCACCAATCATGAGTAGTAGCAAGTAGGCTACAGGCATCATGATGAGTGGTGAGAAGGTTGGCACCTCTGTTAATAGGAACATAGCAGGTAACCAAACTAATAGGGATAGTCTGATAATTTTGATAGGACCATATTTATCGCCCAATAGACCGCCAATATAAGTCATGAAGATGCCGATACTAAAGAATACGGTTAATGCAAAGCTACCTTGTTCAGGGCTTGTACCGAGTTCGCGAGTCCAGAAAATCGGAATAAACGCATTAATAACGCGGAAGTTTACTGATTGGCTCAAGATAATAATGAACAAGATGCCAAAGTATTTCCAGTAGTTCTTCAGCGGTTTTGCCGCCACTGTTGGATTTTCAGTAGCTACTGCTTGGTCGATAGTACGTGCATGAGCTACGATGCGAGGCATTAGTACGAACAATATAGTAGATATAATAATACCTACTACGGTGAAAGCCGCTAATCCATGTGGGCCCACTGTATAGGCGATAGCACCTGCAAAGAGTGGACCAAAGGCGAATCCTGAGCTGCCGCCGATAGCAAAGGTCCCCATGGCCTTACCTTTCTTGCCACCACCGAGACGATTCATAATCTTCGCGCCTTCAGGATGGAAAATGGAAGAGCCAACGCCAGCTAATGTAGCACAAACAAGGAGGCTTTCATAAGAGGTAACAAAGCCCATCATACCTGTACTACATGCAGATAATAAAACGCCGAAGGCAATGAGCCGCGGTTGATTGATCTTGTCTGATATATAACCTAGTAAAGGCTGTAATAATGATGATAACGCTGTATTAGCTAAGATGAGAAAACCTGCTTGCTCTAAGCTCAGTCCATAGGTATAAATGAACAGAGGTAAGAGGGCAGGCAACACACTTTGACAGGAGTCGTTGATCATGTGACTCACTGTAATGAGATAAGGGTAATATTTTTTCATAGTAGTGTCCCCTTGAGTTTATGAGGAGATTATTATAAATTGTATTTCTTATATTATACCCCAAATGGTTATAAAAATAGTTATAAATACAAAAAAAGCGCTAACCATGGTTAGCGCTTTATATAGTTCAGTTGGCAGAGGAGGAGGGATTTGAACCCCCGCGCCGGTTGCCCGACCTACCGCATTTCGAGTGCGGACCCTTCAGCCTCTTGGGTACTCCTCCGTGCTTTACGGCGCTCTTTAAAGAAGTCTTTCATGATTTGGCTACATTCATCACCAAGCACACCAGATGCTAGTTCTGGTTCATGATTTAAACCAGGATGAGAGAGCACATTGAATAGCGATTCTACGGCGCCTCCTTTGTAATCACTTGCACCATATACAACACGGTCTATACGACTGTTAATAATGGCTCCAGCGCACATCGGACACGGCTCTATCGTAACATACAGGGTACAACCAGTCAACCGCCAGCGCTTGAGAACATCGCATGCTTCGCGGATTACGAGGACCTCTGCATGGGCCGTTGCATCATGATCGAGTTCACGACGATTGTGGTGGCGTGAAACGATAGTATTATCTTTTACGAGAATGGCACCGATAGGGATTTCTCCAAGTTCATAAGCTTTGTGAGCTTCTTCCATGGCTATGGACATAAAATATTCGTCCCGTGTGCGTTCATCCATATTTTCAATGTCTGTAGGTGTAATGTCTTTTGTCATTGGCATACCTCTTCATGTATAATATCTTACATAAAGTCTATCATAGTGTACGCAGTTATGCGAATAGATTATTTGGGGGAATTATGGACATTATTTGGTATATATTTGATATGATTGGCACCATTGCCTTTGCTGTATCCGGTGCACTCGTTGGGGTATCCCGGAAGATGGATATATTTGGTATGACTGTCCTTGCATTGGCTACTGCTATTGGTGGTGGTATTGTACGGGACGTGTTGCTCGGCTATTTTCCGCCGAATTCATTGCGAAATATAGTGTATGTTACCGTTGTTTTAGTGGTAACTGTTATCGTGTTCTTGATTTATAACAGCCGATATCGCAAGCATGCGATGGGACCTCGTAGTCGAGCTAGTTACTTGTTGGCCGATGCGTTAGGATTAGCATCATTTACCGTAACAGGTGCTTCGGCAGGTTTTAAACTCTATCCAGAGTTGCCTATCTTTATTGTGTTGCTCGGTACAATCACTGCTGTTGGTGGCGGTATTATCCGCGATATGTTGGCGCAACGCATCCCATCTGTTTTGAAAGAGGATGTATATGCCTTGCCTAGTATTATTGGAGGCATCGTTTATTATCTTATGGTTACATCGAGTTGGGACAATATGGCCGTATATGGTGCTTTCACAGTAGTACTCGTTATCCGTCTACTGGCCCTCAAGTACAATTGGAGTCTGCCTAAGGTAGGAAAAACCAAGCCGGTTGCGAAATAATAGTCAAATGATATAATTATACTATTGAGCATATGAACATTTCATAAAAGTGTCAGAAAAAGAGAGTATTATAAAACAGTTAATTTCGCGAGTCGGGAATACTCGCTGCACAGAAGGAGATTTGATTTATGACGAATAAATGGTTGAAAGTAGCACTTATGGCTGCAGCTATCGCTACTGGTACATCTATTAAAATTGATGCGGAAACCGTGTTGTATGTACCTCAAGATGATCGCCCTGTAAGCTTACAATATACTGTAGATACAGCTCGCGAAGCAGGTATGACTATATTGACACCACCTCAGAACTTGATTTCTGGTAAGAATTACCAAGGTCAAGCAGATCAAATCATGGCTTGGGTTGAACAAAATGCAGGTCGTGCTGATGTGATGGTATTGAGTACAGATACGCTTATTTATGGTGGTCTTGTAGACTCTCGTAAACACAACATTCCACTTACTACATTGGAAAGCCGTTTAAAACGTATTGAATCCTTAAAAGCTCGTAATAAAAACGTGCGTATTTATGGTTTTGGCACTGTAATGCGTTCTCCACGTGCTAGTGGTGGCGGCACTGAACCAGCTTATTATGCGGAATACGGTCCTACTATCTTCCAAATTGCAGCATTGCAAGATAAATTAGATTCTGGCTCCTTAACACAAGAGGAAACTCAAAAATTGATGAGCTTACAAGCCTCTGTTCCTATAGAATATTTACAAGACTGGTTTGACCGCCGTCAAAAAAATATGAAAATCAACAAAGAGTTGATCGACGAAACTCGTAGCGGTGTATTCGATTACTTTGCATTGGGCCATGATGATACATCTCAATTGTCCCAATCTGCATTAGAAGGTCGTTACTTAAGTAAATACTCTAAGGATATTCCTGCTGAGAAATATGGTAGCTTCCCTGGTGCCGACCAACTTGGGCTCTTGTTGATGGCTCGTTCTCGTACAGATGAAAGTACAGAAAAACCTACATTCTCTGTAATTTACCCACTCGGTGGTGGCGGTAAAACATTGCCAGGTTACGAAGACCAAACGATTGATAAAACAATTGCTCAACACGTTGAGGCCGTAGGTGGCACTATGGTGACACAAGGTAAACCAACTGTGTTGTTAGCAGTAAATACACCACTTACTACAAGTACTGGTGAATCTGAAAGCTTCGAGAACTTCCCGATGATTTCTAATTCTACAAATGCTTTCGTAGATCGAATTCAACAATCTGTTGATTCTGGTGTAAACGTAAGCATTGCTGATATTGCTTATAACAATGGTGCGGACAATACATTAGTAGCTGCTTTGTACAAACGCGATATGTTATACAAAATCGGTGCGTACAATGGTTGGAATACTGCAAGTAATACGGTAGGCTACGCCATTGCGCAAGGGGTATTGCTCAAAACTATGAGCCCAGAAGGTCACCGCAAAATGTTGACTCAACAATATTTGGATAACTGGGCGTACCAAGCAAATATCCGCAAAGATATTTACCGTATGCAAGACTCTATTCGCACAGATAATGTACGTTATTCTGGCGAGTTAAATGAACGTCTTGAAAGCTACTTAGGCGAACGAATTCAAGATTTCGCTGAAAAATATCTCAAAATCGATCCTCGTACAGTAAAAGCTACATTCCCTTGGGGTCGTCTATTCGAAACAGATATCACTGTTTACGACAAACCAGTGGTACCTCTTGAAAAAGAATTGCGCTTGAAACGTGAAGCAGAAGCGAAAGCTAAAGCTGAGGCAGAAGCTAAGGCTAAGGCTGAGGAAGCAGCTAAAGCGAATGGTCAAGCTGCGCCAGCACAACCTGCTCAACCAGCGAAGAAAACAGCTGCTCAAACTATATCATCTGTAATTCCAGTAGTTAAACAACCGGCTACAACATCTCAAGGTCCACGCCTTGTGCCAACACCTGCAGTTGTACCTGGTCAATAATGAATAGGGAATGGACATGAAAAAAGCATTTTTACCGGAAATTACATATATGCGTGGCCTCTGTATGCTCGGTGTTATCGGCATTCATGTAGGTTCTTACGCATTACAAAATCCTTTTGTAAATTTAGAACTCATTAGTGTCTTAGAAATTCTATCGCGCTTTGGAGTACCAGCATTTTTCTTCCTCTCTGCATTTGGATTGTTCTACCACACATCTGTAGAGGGACCATTCTCATATAAGGAATTTATGCACCGCCGTATTCAGGTGGTGCTATTTCCATATATTACGTGGTCCATATTTTATTTGCTCTACACGGGACTAACGGCGCATAATCTAGGTAATTTGCATCCGGGACCATTGGCTGTAAATCTATTATTTGGTACGTCTATGTATCATTTATACTTTATGGTTATCCTCTTATGGTTCTACGTGATGATGCCGCTATGGCGGGCTATGGTGAAAGTCATCTTAAAACGTCCTGTATTCTGGATGGTATTACTATTTATCATCCAAGTTGGCATCGATTATGTTTCGTCTTACATGCTCGGCCGTTGGGTAACAGAATACTTTAGTAATAACCCTGTGTTGAAATATCTTTTTGACATGAGACTTAACTATTGGGTTATCCATTATGTGTGGATATTCCTGTTGGGGGCTGTATGTGCTGAGCGCTATGAAACGGTATGCGAATATATGTGGCGCTATCGCTACTTGTTAGGTGTTAGTGCGGTAGGTTCTATTTTATTGATGCTCGGATCCTATTACTATGTCATGGACGTATGGCATTATACTGTTCTAGAAGCAATCTATACAGTTCATCAAATGAGCCCAATGGGTGTTCTCTATACGGGATTGGGAACGCTATTTAGTCTGTTCTTATTCCAAACCTTACCAATGAATGCGACTATGGAATCTACTTGGTCAGAAATAGGGGATAAGTCCTACGGTATTTATTTAGCACATCCATTCTGGTTGTTGATCATCTCTGGCGTGATGGCTAAATACAATCTTTTGTATACCGTAGTTAATGTGCTAGCTATGTATGTGATGGCGCTAGGCCTGTCCTATTTGACTACCGTGATATTAAACCATGTACCTAAACCATTACGTAAATTTATATTGGGACACTGATTTGTACAAGACTTTCAGTTTGAACTAAGCACGTATTACTTGAACGTATTGTGTTAGGGAAAATTATATAATTAAAAATACATCCGCTAGGATATAGTTTTTAACTATGGTATCCTAGCGGATTTTTGTATATCTAAGTTATATCTTTCACTAAGTAAAGTGTGAAAATTTGAAAGTAATTGTGATATAATAAGTCCATGATGATTACTACTTGATAGAGTAACGATATAGAAAAAGAGGTGCTCCTATGCAAGAATTAACATATTTTAATGGCGAGTTCGTTGAACCAGGTGCCAAAGTTATCAGTATTGATGACCGTGGTTATTTGTTTGGTGACTCTGTATACGAAGTGGTACGTGTCGTAAAAGGCCGTTGCTTCGCATTGTCCTACCATCAAGATCGCTTGTATCGCTCTATGCGTGAAATGGATATTCCTGTAAAAATGACCCCAGATGATTTAACAGAATTGCACGAAATTTTAATCGAGCAAAGTGAAATCAAAGAGGGCTATATTTATTTGCAAATCTCTCGTGGCGTAGCGCCGCGTCGTCATGCATATGATCGTTCTAAATTAGAACCACAAATGCTCATGTCTATCCGTACTTTGAATTTAGATGAAGTCAATAAATTGGGTGAAGGCGTAAAAGCGATTGCATTACCTGATGAGCGTTGGGACCATGTAGATGTTAAGACTACTAACTTGATTCCGAATATTTTGGCACAAACTAAAGCGGAGAAGAAATTTGCTTATACTGCCATGTTGTTCCGTGATGGCGTTTGTACAGAAGGTGCAACATCTAATGTATTTGCTGTCAAAGATGGTATCTTGTATACGCATCCAGCAGATAATCATATCTTAAAAGGTATTACGCGCCAAATGATTTTGACCCGCGTAGCACCATCTCTAGGTATTACAGTTATTGAAAAAGAATTTGACCGCGCTTTTGTAGATGATGCGGACGAATTATTCTTTACCGATACAATTGGTGGTGTCATCCCAATTACTAAGCTAGACAGAAATCCAGTATCTGGTGGTAAACCAGGTGCTATTACACTTCGTCTACGCGAAGCACTAGAAAAATTGATGGAAGAAGGTTTGCCTTAATAGGTAATCTACTTTCATTACATGGTAAATTTTTACCTTAAGAAAGGACATTATTTTGATTCAATTACAACACATTAGTAAAGTCTATGAAGGCACTACTCGTGTGGAAGCCTTAAAAGATATTAACCTTGAAGTTAAAGAAGGTGAAATCTTTGGCATTATCGGTCAATCTGGAGCCGGTAAATCCACATTGATTCGATGCATCAACATGCTCGAAGCGCCTACATCTGGCTCTGTTATCGTTAATGGTACAGATTTAACAACACTTGGCAAATCCGCTTTGCGTAAAGCACGCAAAGATATTGGTATGATTTTCCAACATTTTAACCTTTTGTCCTCTCGTACAGTGTATGACAATGTGGCATTCCCGTTGGAATTACAAGGCTTGAGCAAATCTGAAATCAAGGAACGCATTACGCCAATCCTTGATATCGTAGGCCTTACTGAGCGTATGAACAACTATCCATCCCAATTGTCTGGTGGTCAAAAACAACGTGTTGGTATTGCTCGTGCCTTAGCGTCTAATCCAAAGGTTCTTCTTTGTGATGAAGCTACATCTGCTCTGGATCCGCAAACAACAGAATCTATTTTGAAATTGTTGAAAGATATCAATGAAAAAATGGGCCTTACTATCGTTCTCATCACTCATGAAATGCACGTAATCCGTGAAATTTGTGATCGTGTAGCGGTTATCGAAGGCGGTATAATCCTCGAGGAAGGTAGCACTGTTGAAGTATTTACACATCCTCGTGAAAATACTACAAAAGAATTCATCAGCTCTGTAGTAAGTGATAACTTACCTCCAGAAGCGTTAGAACATTTGGAATTACATGATCAATGGATTGCAGGTACAGCTCCATTAGTACGCCTTAAATTCACAGGCCAATCTACGGATGAACCTGTAGTGGCAGGTCTCGTACGACGCTTTAACCTCGATGTAAGTATCCTCTTTGGTGGCATCGACTATATCCAAAATACATGCGTTGGTCGTCTTATCGTTATCTTGAATGGTGACCCTGAAAATGCGCAAGAGGGCTTAGAATACATCAACACATTACCAATTGAAAGCGAGGTGATCGGTTATGTCAGAGCAAATAATTAATCTTCTCATAACTGGTACCCTTGATACATTGCAAATGACTATTATTTCTACGGTCATGGCTATGTTACTTGGTATTCCTCTCGGTGTTGTTTTGGTAGTAACATCTAAGGGTCATATTTTAGAAAATGTAGCACTTAACAAAGTGTTAGGTGCTGTTGTCAATGCAACACGTTCTATTCCATTCATCATCTTGATGGTTGCTATCATTCCATTCACTCGTATGGTGGCTGGCACATCTATTGGTACAACTGCAGCTTGTGTACCTTTAACAATTGCAGCAATACCATTCTTAGCGCGCCTTGTAGAAACATCTATTAAAGATATTAACTTTGGTGTTATTGAGGCGGCTCAATCTATGGGTGCAAGCCCACTCCAAATTATTTGGAAAGTTTTATTACCTGAAGCATTGCCTACAATTATCGACAATGTAACAGTTCTTATCGTTAACCTCATCAGTTACTCTGCAATGGCAGGTGCAATCGGCGGCGGTGGTCTTGGTGATATTGCTATCCGCTATGGTTACCAACGTTTCCAAGCTGATGTTATGATTGCTACCATCATTATCTTGATTATTTTGGTACAATTAGTACAAATGATTGGCGATGCATGGTCTAAAGCGATGAATAAGAAATAGGAGGTTCCTATGAGTATCAATGAAAAATTGAGAAGTTCTCAAAATGATGAGTTGTTCACCGCTATTTTAACTCTTGAAAATACAGAGGAATGCTATGCATTCTTTGAGGATATCTGTACGATTAATGAGTTAAAAGCTTTATCTCAACGCTTGCAAGTAGCAAAAATGTTACGAGCAGGGGATAGCTATGAAAAAATCGTAGAAGAAACAGGCGCAAGTACGGCAACGATTAGCCGTGTAAAACGATGCCTAGTCTATGGTGCTGATGGTTATACATTAGCGCTAGATCGTCTAGGTGCAAAATAATATAAACTAGCATGACAACGGTGGCCCTTTGGCGACCGTTGATGTGCTATCTGTAGGAGGTTTATATGGAGTGGCTCATTGAGGTAACAGGTTTACCATTTGATATCCTTATACTCATTTTGCTCGCTATAGCAGGTGCTTTTGCAGGCTTTGTAGACTCCATTGTGGGCGGCGGTGGACTCATTTCTGTACCGGCCATGTTATTAACAAATCTTCCGCCTAGTATGGCCTTGGGCAGTAATAAATTATCCAGTATTTTTGGTGCTGGCAGTGCATCTATTACGTTCTTGCGAAATCATATGGTTGATTTTTCTTTAGTTCGTAAACTATTACCATTTACCTTTATTGGTTCTATGATTGGTACATTAGCGGTTGTATCGTTGCCACCCTTATATGTAAAGCCTATTATTATCGTCCTACTCGTTTGTGTCACACTTTTTGTGGTATTCAAAAAGGACTGGGGCGAGGTTAACCGCACTTCTGTAGTAGTGGGTAAAGCTCTATACATTTGTATGGCTTTCGCTCTTGGCATTGGTGTCTATGATGGTTTCATTGGACCTGGTACAGGTACATTTTTGATTATGGGCTTTATCTTTACTGGTTTTGATTTTTTACATGCATCTGCAAATGCAAAAATATTGAATTTTACTAGTAATTTAGCATCATTAATCGTTTTTTTGTATTTAGGGCACGTCAATATTAAGTACGGTCTAGCTACAGGTGTTGGACAAATTATAGGTGCTTATTTAGGTTCTCATTTAGCTATTGCTAAAGGTTCGTCGTTGGTACGTGTTGTATTCTTGTCGGTAACGACAGTTATGTTGTTGAAATTAGTCTATGACTATGTTTCCACATTATAGGAGGGCAAGGTATGCCTCATAAAAGTGATGTACAAGTGGCATTGATTAGTGGTGGCACATCAGGAATTGGCTTTGCTACTGCGAAACTACTTCTTAAAGAAGGTTGGTGTGTCGTCATCAATGGTCGTGATGAAAAGTCAGGACAAAAAGCTAAGATGAAATTGCGCCGCTATTCTTCAAGGGTACAGTATGTACAAGGGGATGTATCGAAGATTGAAGATTGTCAGCGTATTGTAAAAGAAACTGTCAAATTGTTTGGCGGTGTATCTGCTCTCGTAACAGCAGCAGGCTATTATGAAGAAGAGCTTCTAGCAGACGTAACAGAGGCGGCCTTTGATGAAATGTTTGGCACCAATGTGAAAGGTACGGTCTTTCTGTGTCAGGCCGCACTACCATACTTGCGCTCTACAAAGGGCAGTATTGTAACGGTAGCCAGTGATGCAGGCTTACAAGGCAATGTGGCTTGCTCTGTATACGGTGCTTCAAAAGGTGCGGTAGTGAGTTTTACGAAATCACTATCCCTTGAAATGGCACCACATAATGTGCGCGTTAACTGTGTTTGTCCCGGTGATGTGGATACCTCTTTAGTAGATAAACAAATTGCAAATGCTCAGCAAGATGCAGAGGCTGCCAAGGCTGAAATGGGCCAACATTATCCATTGGGACGCATTGGTCAACCTCATGAGATTGGGGAGGTAATTGTATTTTTATTGAGTAGTAAAGCTTCCTTTGTAACGGGGGCAGCATGGACTATTGATGGTGGTCTCACTAGTTGGTAATATTGAAAATCTTAGATGATGTTTTGTTTTTTAAACATTGAAAGAATTGTAAAAATTCATTCCCCTTATATCAATAGAATGGTATAATAATACTAATAATATGACCTATAGTTGGTTCACAACAAAGGAGAATACTTATGGCAGAATATAATGGCGTAACACTTGAGCCACTTATGGATGGTTCTCAAGATCGTGACTATCAAGTTGAACAATTTATTTTCTGGGGTGCAGGTCGTGCAGCGGCATTGGCATTATCCCCTAAATTCAGCAGTGTTGCTTTGTGCGCCAATGCAACGTATATGGTAACTCGCATTGCACATCTTTATGAAGTAGAATTGCAATCTGGTGCCGTAGTGGGTCTAGTTGGTGGTCTTAGCACAGCTGTAGGTATAGCGGCTATTTCTCTTCTTATTCCTCTAAAAGCAGTTCGCGTTCCTGTAGCAGTTGGTTTAACATATGCTATCGGTAAAATTGCTCACATTTGGATCCAAGATGGTATGCCTTCTGATATCGAACGTTATAAACCAATGGTTGCTGAATTCCTTGAAAGCGGTAAAGCTATAGCAGGTGATATCATCCGTGATGCAAGCGCTAGCATTCCTTTCACACAAGGTCAACGCGACGTTTGGGCTGGTATTGCTAATGAAACAGGTCTTGCTAAAGAAACTTTGAAACAAGTTTACGAAGAAAAAGTAACACCTGCTATCGATAAATGGAATACAGAAACAAAATATCAAATCCATGACAATGCAGCAGAAGTTGTGGCGAAAGTAACCGATGCGGCAAAAGAGAAAATTGATGTTGCTAAAGAAAATATTGATGTAGCTAAAGAATTAGCTAAAGGTGGCGTAGAAGTAGCTAAAGCTTCTGCACAAGCTGCAGTAGAAACTGCAAAAACTAAAGCTAATGATGCTGTTGAAACAGCAAAAGATGTTGCTACAAACACTGTTAATACAGCAAAAGATAAAATTGGTGGTTTGCGCAAATAGGCGCTAAAGGATTAGGAAGATGAATCCATTAAAAATTATTACATATGGTAAGTATTTTAACGAATCTAAATTCGCCGCTTTTTTAGGACGATATGGTAAGAAGCTTGCCTTTGTACAACGAGCAGTGACCTTGTTCCTTTGTATGCGTGACAAGGACACTCCAAAATATGTAAAAGCAGTCATTGCTGGTGCCTTAGGGTATCTCGTATTACCTATTGATATTGTACCGGATACAATTCCTGTATTAGGTTGGATAGATGATGTAGCAGTGCTTGGACTTGCCTTCAAGGTTGCCAATCGTTACATTAAAACTCGTCATCAAGAAGAGGCAAAAAAATACTTCCCATTTGGTGGCAGTAACTAGCTTTTAACCATTAAGGCAGTTTGATCCGTTGCGATTGAACTGCCTTTATTTATTTGACACGCTAAAGTAATAGATATACAATGAAGGTTGTATTCTATGAAAAAAGAAGGATAAATATATGCATATTGCTTCAGTAAATGTACGCTTTTACGAAACCGATATGATGGGTATTGCGCACCATAGTAATCATTTTAGATGGTTTGAAATGGCACGCATTGAATTCCTTCGTCAAATCGGTGTAACCTTGTGGGATATGATGAATGAGGATATTGTATTTCCTATCATGAATGTATCCTGCAATTATAAAGAACCAGCAAATTTTGATGATGAACTTCACATTGAAACATATTTGGTTAAGATGACACGTGCTCAAATGATATTCCGTTATCGCATGCGCCGTGCCAGTGATGGTGCACTCCTAGCTACGGGGGAGACCAAGAATGCATTTATGTCAAAATCAACAGGTAAAATTGTGCGATTAGACGATACTTTTTATCAGCCTATGTTAGCAGCTGTTGAGGAGATGCCTAATGAGTAATGTACAACAATTGCCTATCGGCGTGTTTGACTCCGGTGTAGGCGGGCTATCTGTTTTAAAGGTCTTACAAGAACAATTCCCTAACGAAGACTTCATCTATATTGGTGATAATGCGAATAACCCTGTAGGGAATCGTAGTGATGATGAAATTACTTATTTAGCTTGTCATATTGCAGAGGCTCTTGAAAAACAGCCTGTAAAATTGATGGTTATTGCTTGTAATACGTTTACTGTTGTAGCCCTTGATGCGGTACGTGAACGCGTGTCTGTACCCGTTATTGGCGTATCACAAGGCGTAAAAACAGCGATTAGTCAAAGCAAAAGCAAGACAATTGGTATCATGGCGACGGCAGCAACTGTGAATAGTCATATTCATAAACATGTAGCCCTTGAAGTTGATCATGAAGTACTCGTATGGGAGCAACCATGTCCTGAATTGGCAGGCCTCATTGAGCAAGGTCATTTAGATGACTATTTTGTACGCCATGTATGTACTGAATATCTAGAGCCTTTATTGTCCCGAGAAATTGAGGTCGTAGTTTTGGGCTGTACTCATTTCCCATTTGTACAACCTTTGCTAGAGGAACTAACGTCAGGGCGCATTCAATTCATCGACCCTGCTTTTGAAACGAGTGAACTTGTTCGCCGCAGATTAGAGGGTAAAGATTTGTTTAACCCTCAAAAAACGGCGGGTTCTGTATCATTGTATTTTACAAAGGACATTGAGCTTGGTGATACGCTGAGCGCCTCTTTCCTTGATACAAGTCGTCGCAGAATTGAACATATTACATTATAAAGGAGATGCCCTATGTGGTTTTATAACATCCTAAGTGTAGTAATAGCTATTATTGTAGCTATTGCAGCTTTGTATTTATTATTCCGTTTGTTCGTATTGAAACAAGGTAATGAAAAGGTTATTTTATTGCCAAAACGTGCGACAAACTTCCAAGTATCTGACCGTAATTTTGAATCTATTACCTTGTTCTGTGATATTCCATTTGTGAATAAAGGACGTCAACTTGGTACAATTATGGACTTATTCCCACGTCCATTGTTGCCAGAGGAACATTTTGATGCTGTGAAAGTAGATGCATGGGCTATGGACATTAATCGTCCTCGTCATGATGGCTATTTTGAAGCTGTTATTATCAAACCTCGTAAAGGCGGTACTATTCGTGTATTCGTTACCTTAACAGGTAAAAATGGGAATATTCGTGAAGATATTAAGGGCTTCCCTTATATGGACATCGATATTTACTACCAAATCGTAGGTCGTACAGATTATCATATCGATAAACAACGTATTCGTTTGACTGCTGAAGAAGTGCAAGCAGCATTGGTTCAATAAGGAGGCATAACAATGGCAGAATTAGAGTTAGTATGTGTGCCAACACGTATTCTTACAGATAATGATGACATCGTGGATGCTATCGTTGAATTTGGCGGTCATAATATTGGACCTGAAGATATCGTATGTGTAGCTGAATCTGTAGTAGCTATTACACAAGGTCGTTTTACACGTCCTGAAGAGTTAAATGTTTGCTGGCAAGCTCGTTTAATCAATCGTTTTATCCATCCAGATGGATCTATGGCATCCATTTATGGCATGCAATCCGCTATGAATCTAGATGGTAAATGGAAAGTATTGGGTGCCTTTATTTTAGGCGCTATTGCTAAGATTTTCCGCAAACCAGGTGTATTCTATGCAATTGCTCGTGCAGCATCTTTAACAGATGATGTAACTGGTACAATGCCTCCATTTGACAAGCACATCGTATTTGGTCCAAAGGATCCAGATAAAGTAGCTGAGAAAATCGTATCTCGCACAGGCTGTTATGGCGCTGTTGTAGCTGACGTTAATGACTTGAAACGTTCCGCTGTGTTAGGTACAAGCCGTGGCATTGACGGTAATAAAATTGCACAATTGTTGATTGACAATCCATTTGGTAATGATAGCCAAATGACTCCGATTGTTATCATTAAAAATTACGCATCTGTATCTGGTAAATAACAGAAGGCTGTACTCATCACATAGAGATGGGTACAGCTTTTTTTATACTAATTAGGAGGTCGTATGTTATTAGGTTTAGACGTAGGTGGTACTTTTACAGATGCGGTCATCATCGATGGCCATCGTGTAGTAGCATCTGCTAAAAGACGGACTACCAAAGATAATTTAATGCAAGGTATAGGCGAGGCCCTTGATGCAATTCTCCAACATTGTGATACTTTAAATATTGATCAAGTTACGCTGTCTACTACTGTGGTAACAAACACCATCGTGGAAGAGAAAGAGCAAGTGGTAGACCTGTTTGTAGTAACGGGACCTGGCCGAAATGTGGACGATATATTCCCTGTAAGCCCTATATATCTTCAAGGTTATACTGATCATAGAGGTATTGTGGTGGAACGTACACCTACAAATGCAGTTCGAGATATAGCCGAAATGGTACAATCTCGCAGTGGCACAGATTTGGCTGCTGTATCTGCAAAATTTGGGGTACGGAATCCTCAAGAAGAATTATCTATAACAGAAGCATTGAAAGATAGATATAATACTATCTCTAATGGCAGTCTATTAAGCGGCTCTTTGAATTTTCCACGTCGCACTATTAGTGCATATTTTAATAGCGCTGTAACACCTGTATTTACAGTATTTAAGAAGAATGTAGAAGATGCGTTAAGCGTGCGAAACATTAAGGCTCCACTTCATATATTAAAGGCCGATGGAGGTTCTTTACCTATGGAACATATGGTGAGTAGACCAGTAGAGACCGCTTTTACAGGACCTGCGGCAACCGTACTGGGCTTATCTGCTCTTGGAGCTATTGGGAATGAACATACAGTTGCTTTAGATATTGGCGGTACCACTACAGATATTTCTTTGTGGAAACAAGGCAGACCGTTGATGACTAAAAGTGGTGTATCTATTCGTGAATACCCAAGTGCGGTACGCTCCTTTGCCGTTACCTCTGTTGGTATCGGCGGTGAGTCCGTAGTTCGCATTGTAGATGGAGAAATCACGGTAGGACCTGAACGGGTGGGCCCATCGGTAGCTTTAGGTGGTGTGGAACCTACATTAGGAGATGCTCTCATCGTACTAGGTTATGCGAGCTATGGTGAGGTTGGATTAGCTGAACAAGCTATGGAGGTATTGGCTAATAGACTAAATGATAGTACAAATGGAGATACAGCTCAGACTCAACAACAATTAGGAGAGAATGTAACTGCTTCTAACGTTGCTCAATCAATCGTAAATAAGGCGTTACAAACAATTCAGCATGGCATAGATGAGGTGGTAAGGGCAGAAAATAAACGGCCTATCTATGTAGTAGCGGATATTGTGAACCCCGATGTATTTGTACCGGCTCAAATCGTGGTAGTAGGTGGAACGGCACCAAGCCTTGGACCTAGCATAGGTAAATATATGGATTTGCCTATTACCATACCAGAAAATGCGGCGGTGGCGAATGCTATCGGAGCAGCATTAGCATTATCGACCATCGAACTCACTGTTCATGTTGATACAAAACGACGCTTACTCGTCATTCCTGAACTAGGGATTAAACAACAAACCTGTACGTTGAAGCGAGTAGAACAAGTGGTGGAACGAGCTAAAGAAGCTCTCAGTGAAGAAGCATTGCGTTTAGGTCTTGGTAAGGACCAAGATATAGAGGTTATTAGTATAGAAGATTTCCCTGTTGTTGAGGGCTGGCAATCGATGGAACGATTAATCAATGTAAAAGTACAATTAGCAGCGGGGGTGAAACAGTATGTGGAATAAAGGCTTATCCTATCGTGAGCGTCATGGACTTATTAGTACCCATAAAAATGTACATAATAAGTTAAATACTGACATAAATACATCAAATCATAGTTTAGGGCTTGTATTTTTCCCTGCTTTTGACTGGAAGATTTCTGAAACCCATCCAGAACGACAAGAGCGATTGCTGTATACGCGTGATCAAATCGTTGAGGAAGGCTTATTAGATATACCTAATATTGTGGAATATAATCCTATCGTGGCCGATTGGGATACCATAGAGCGCGTTCATGTGGGCGCTCCTGATTTAGAGTCCTGGGTAACGGAAGCACATCGTGTATCTGCAGGTGGTGCTATTGCCGCTGCTGATGCGGTTATGCGTGGTGAAGTAGATCGCGCTTTTGCCTTAGTAAGACCGCCAGGGCATCATGCGATGGCCATGGTTCATGGTATTCGTGGTTTCTGTACCATTAACATTGAAGCTGTCATGATTCAACATATGCGTCAAACCTATGGTATTAAACGGGTTGCTGTAGTGGATACAGACGTACATCATGGTGATGGCTCTCAAGATGTGTTCTACCATGATCCAGATACACTATACATTAGTTTTCACCAAGATGGACGGACCTTATATCCTGGCACAGGCTTTATGGATGAATTCGGTGGCCCACAGGCTATTGGTGGAAATATAGATATTCCATTGCCACCTGGGACTGGTGACGAAGGCTTGATGAAGGTTATGCGTGAGTTAGTATTGCCAATCCTAGAAGACTTCAATCCACATATTGTTATTAATTCTGCAGGGCAAGATAATCACTTTAGCGATCCATTGGCTAATATGCAGGTAACCGCAAAAGGCTATGCCGAGCTTGTAGATTTATTGCAAGCAGATATAGCTGTCTTAGAAGGTGGTTACTCTGTACAAGAAGCATTGCCATATGTAAATACTGGTATCATTTTATCTATGGCAGGCCTTGATTACAGTAGGGTCGTTGAACCTGCCTTTGACCCTGTTAAATATAAGCAAAGCCAAAATGTAACCGCTTATATTGATGACCTTATCGCTAAGTGGAAGGTGCAATGGGCTAACCGTTATAAGATGGCCGAAGAGGAACGCACCGGTGTAGGTGATATATGGTCGAACCGCTACAATGTGTACTATGATGAAACAGGTGTACAAGAGGAACGCCTTGAAAAGGTGCGCATGTACGAAAATAAAGTTGGATGGCATAGCGTACTTTCACATGGTCAATATGGACCCTATGGGCCACAAAGTGTTTATGCCATGTTCATTCCTTGGCAAGCCGATGAGGGGACTCGTCAAGATGCCATTACAGAGGCCAAACGGGCTAAAGCAGAAGGCGGTGCAAGTCGTTATGTTGTGGTAGATCCACTTGGTGATGGACAATGCGAGGTATAGTGGTAGATTCTCAAAGTTGTGACTCCTGGTAATGAACCATATTGTGTTAGAATTGGTAACTATAATCTGATTCGTAGTGATAAAAAATAGTTAAATTGTGATATAATAGGAAAAGATAACGCCCCTTTGTGTAAGGGGCGTTCTAATGTTTAGATTTAGAATGGTGAGGTTCCTATGCGCAGCGATAATAGAACAGCAGGTCAATTGCGACCTATTAAAATAACACGGAATTTTACAGAGTATGCAGAAGGTTCTGTACTCATTGAGTGCGGCAAGACAAAGGTTATCTGTACGGCTACTGTTGAGGATTCTGTGCCACGCTGGCTCAAAGGTTCTGGCCGAGGCTGGGTAACTGCGGAATACTCCTTGTTGCCACGTTCTACGCAAACTCGCGTAAGCCGTGAAGCTGCAAAGGGTAAACAAACGGGCCGTACTGTAGAAATTCAACGCCTTATCGGTCGCGCATTACGTGCTGTTGTAGACCTTGAAGCATTAGGTGAACGTTCTATTACGATCGACTGTGATGTAATTCAAGCCGATGGCGGTACGCGTACAGCATCTATTACAGGTGCTTTTGTAGCCCTCGTTGATGCGGTGGATTTCACCTTTGGCGGAGCTGGCAAATTCCCAATTACCGATTTCTGTGCTGCTATTTCCGTAGGTATTGGCCCAGAAGGGCCTATTACAGACCTTTGCTATGAAGAGGATAGTGCTGCTATCGTTGACATGAACGTGGTGCGTACAGGCTCTGGCAATATGGTTGAGGTACAAGGTACAGGCGAACACGGTACGTTCAATCGTGATGAGCTTAATGCATTACTCGATTTAGCAGAGGCTGCTACAGATGAGCTCATGGCAAAACAACGGGAAGTACTTGGTACAACAGCAGATAAAGTAGGTAAGGTATATCCTACAGCTCCGGAGGTGTAAGATGGAACAAATCGTTTTAGCTACAGGCAATAAAGGAAAAATTCGTGAATTTTCCGAGGCTTTTTCCCATTTATCCATCGACTGTGTACCTGTAAAAGAGGTCATCACCGTTGAGGAACCTGAGGAAACAGGTACAACCTTTATGGAGAACGCGCTTTTAAAGGCGCGCTACTACGCGAAGGCTACCAATCGTCCATGCCTTGCGGACGACTCTGGCATCACCGTAGATGCTCTTAATGGGGCACCAGGCGTATATTCTGCGCGTTATGCCGGCCATCATGGTGATGATAACGCTAACAACGAAAAACTAATTCACGAGTTACAAGGAAAAACTGATCGTACAGCTCATTATGTATGCGCCTTAGCACTCGTATATCCTGATGGCCGTGAAGTGACAGCTGAAGGCTATTGTGATGGACTTGTTCAAGATGAGCCAAAAGGGGACAATGGTTTTGGCTATGATCCATACTTTTATGTACCTGAATTTAAAAAGACAATGGCAGAACTTAGCATTGAAGAAAAGGAAACCATCAGCCATCGTGGCCGTGCTTTACGCAAATTAATTAACAAACTTTAATATTTTCGAACTATATGGTATAGTTCATATAAATATGTAATATAATAGTATTAGAGAACTTATAAAATGAAACGAATTGGTATTTTAAGTGATACCCATGGGTATCTAGATGATATAGATCTTGTCTTGGAGGCTACAGCAGACCAAGAAATTGATATGTGGCTTCATGCTGGTGATTATGGCGATGATGCACGCTATATGCAGGAACATACTGATATTCCTGTATATGCAGTGCGCGGTAATAATGACCGTGTACAGCCTCTTGAACCGCGAGAACAGTTGATTCCTCTAGAGGATACCTATATTTACATGACTCATGGTCATGAGGTATCATATTATAATCGAATACAAAAACTGATTGAGTTAGGCACTGATATGGGGGCGCGACTCATCGTGTCCGGTCATAGTCATCATCATGGTGAGGTTCGAGTTCGTGATGCGGTATTTGTGAATCCGGGCAGTATATCGTTGGCTCGTGACCGCTCAGGCGGTACATTTGCTATCGTTACCTACGATAATGGACAGTTTGATGTAGAGTTTGTGTATAAACAAGATATTGTTTAGTTATATGGTGAAAGCTTTGAACCTCAATGGTTCGAAAAGCTTTCAAAAAAATAGTAAGTCTATGCATGGAAAGGGTTATGACATATCATGGATACACCAGTTAAAGCAAAGCCTAAAATGAAATTATACGGTTTTAATAATCTCACAAAGACATTGAGTTTTAATATTTATGATATTTGTTATACTCGTACAGAAGAAGAGAAAAAACAATACATTCAGTACATTGATGAAGTATACAATGCGGATCGTTTAACAGCTATCTTAACAGAGGTTAGCCATATTATTGGTGCTAACATCCTTAATATAGCGAAACAAGACTACGACCCTCAAGGTGCGTCTGTTACGATTTTGATTTCTGAAGAGGAAATTGAAAAGGAAGATGTAGTCATGCATCTTGATAAATCTCACCTTACTGTACATACTTACCCTGAAAGCCATCCGCACAAAGGGATTAGTACATTCCGTGCCGATATTGAAGTATCTACATGCGGTCAGATTTCTCCTCTTAAAGCGCTTAACTATTTGATTCAAAGCTTTGATTCCGATATCCTTACATTGGACTACCATGTACGCGGCTTTACGCGCGACGTATCTGGCAAGAAAATTTATATCGATCATCGTATCAACTCTATCCAAAACTACATCAATGCAAAAACTCGCAACATGTACAACATGATTGATGTGAACGTATATCAAGAAAATATTTTCCACACAAAAATGA
>NZ_DXLG01000149.1 GCF_019414865.1 Veillonella sp. | reverse complement strand
ATATTTTAGTATATATAAGTTATGTGTATATATTTAGTATTTATATGGTTTATCTTAATTTGACGATATATATCTTTATCCCTATAATATAAGAAGATAGCCAGACGAGTCGAAACGTCAGGCGCATCTCGAAAATCAAAATACTAAGGAAATGGCCTTTCTGTTTACTTAGCTACCATGCGGTAACGGAGGGCTATTTGCTTTTTGTAAGGCAAATAAGGGCTACTAAGGCTCCAAAAGCAATGACAATAGCCAGTACTTGTAAGAGGAGCATGATTATTTCATAATCGCTCATAGACTAACGTTTGAAATAGATTAATAGTTTACCAGTGGAATGCTTAACACAGTAGAGACGACAATTAAGATATACACCACAAAACATAGTTTTAACATAAGCGCTAAACTGACAAACAGGACTTTATAGATAGGTGCGTCTTGTTTCTTAGATCGTATCCAATCTTTAATTTCATAGTATATTTTGGGCTTGTTAAAAGCTGGCGGTAATCGCTTACACCATAAAACGAGCCACAGAATACAGCATATATTCCCAAAGAGAAAGAATAGAAATAGACCAAAATGCTCCACTGAATATACTTTTAATACATAGATGTCATAAAGTAGCCGAATAAACGTCTCGACAAAGTTAATCCATAGATAGACAAGATAAGCCTTAAGCAAAAGCACTAATATAGTTTTGATATATTTGAGTTTACTCATTGGCACTCTCCTAGCTAATATTATGAAACTTAAAAACAAAATTTCTTATTGAGTTAATATTTTAATCCATTCCATATACCACGGATTAAAGATTGGATCCGCATCAAGTTTCTTTTTATGGCTATTACTTATACGCCATTGAGGTGCCTTTCGTAAACTTTCAACATTATCAAAATCTACATACTCAACCATATCGCGCAATTGTTTATGCTTATACGAAGATTTGCTTTCATCATAATCAATGCGATAACTATAATAATATTCAGAATCCTTTGTAAAATGGCGTAAATAGGATTCCCCATTAGATTTATAGCGATCAACTAGAAATCCTGGAAGACCATTATTCCAAACTGTTGCATACTGTGTAGGCGCCTCAAGGTCACCATATTTATTCAAAAATGCAAAAATTTGTTTTTTTGCCAAACTTTTATCAATAACATTAGGGTCTATTTGAAAGCGTAACACACGGATCTTAATTCCTGAGGCTTCATAAGTACGAACCTCATATTTATTATCTTCCAATGCTTCGCTCACAAGCTTAGCCTTTTTAGGAATACGATAGCTAAAATTGTCCCAATGCTTAACATGGCTATAATTATCTAACCCAGATAAGGGCTCAATAGATGGAATAATATAATTACTCATTACCACTTCAGCAAATTTATCTTGGTATGGATCATTCACATCCCCGCCACCAAGATACGTAATACCATAGGTAGTGTTCGTGTTCTTAGGCGTAAACTCTGTATACATTACATGTGTCTTGGCTTTAAGGATTTTCCAAGATGCATTTTCTAAGCCTGGATATGTATAGATACCTTCATTGTGCATACGTTTACTAAATTCTTTACCATGTGGTGGCCCCACCATCAAAATACTTGTAAAACCACGAACCACAAATAAAGGACCGTCACTTGATTTAGATTCAACTGTATCTCCACGCAAGCTAATATTTGGTACAGATAAACGAATATTATTTTTTCCTTCATGAAGTAAGATAACAGTAGATTCTGAGAATTCTCCCAGCTTAACAGCTTGAGCCAATCCAGTTTTCTCCTTAAAAACCTTTTCTATCGCAATCTTGGGTTTCTCCACACTTTTCTGAACTTTAACGCTAAATTCCTCCGCTTCTTGTATCGCCTTTTCATTACTATGGGAATAATTTTCATACGCATTAGCAGGAATGCTCGCATCTGCACCTGGAACTGGTGGTTGCCACTTTGGTACTTCGATCTGCACAGCGCTTACATTTATGGTGAAAGCAGTTGCTAATGCCATCATGATTATACTTTTACGTAACATAAAACCCTCTCTCCTCTAAGTTTTACAACACAAAAATACACTTACTTCTTGTCTTTCTTAATTTTATTTTTATTACTAATATTAACACTTTTCTTACGAAGTAATTTTACATTACCAAAGTCTGAGAACTCTACCGTATTTCTTAATTGTATATGAGAGTACGGCGCAGCTCCATCAGTATAGAGTAAATCAATAGCATAATAATATTTATCATCTCGAAGAACTCTATGAATTTTAGATTTCTTGCCCTTCCGATAATTATCAATCATATAACTTGGCACACCATTGTTCCAAACAGAAGCAGATTGAACTAATGCCTCATCAGATAATGGTTGACCTACTTTAGATGCATTAATAACCTTTTTAAAAGAAAAGTTACCATATAGATTGTCCACTTTTACAGGCCATCTAAGCACAGAAAATCTTGCAGAAGGTCCTACATACTCTCTAACTTCAGTCGTAGTATTATCCAGATTTCTCTGAGCTTTCAACTTCATTCCCTTTGGAATCCGATATGTTAAATTTTCCCATGTAATCGTTTCACTATACGAATCCATATCATCCAGAGAATGAATGGACGGAATGATATAGTTACTCATTACCTGTTCCATTTTTTCTGTAACAGGATGATTCCGATAAGCAATTCCAACGATATATGGTCGATTTGGCTGCTCTTTAAGACGCACTACAGCACCCATCATAGGATTATTTTGATTTAAGAATTTATCATTCATAAACCAGGTCCCCTCTGTTATCTCTGGATATAGGAATTGCCCTTTCTGATCAGCTTTTGTCTTAACAATATCAAGAATATCCGTTACATTAGACCCCAACATAAAGAGTGTATTTCGCTCAGTTAAAAGCTGTAAATCTTCTTTCTCATTAGAACGACTACGAGACAAATAGTCCCCTTCTAGTATGGCTGCTGGCATACTAGCACGAATATTATTATCTTGATCATGTAACAAGATTACCGTTGATTCATTCGCAGCTAAATCTATTTGATTATAGCCCCGTTGAGCCTCTGCATCTAACTTATCCTTTGACAACTTACCATTAGCAACCATTTTATCTAACTTATCTTGGTATTTGGCCTTAGCCTTAACAATATCACTAGATTTATAATTACTAAGCTTACCTGCCCGATAGTTCTCATACGCATTAGCCGGAATACTCGCATCAGCACCTGGCATAGGCGGTTGACCGGCTGGGACTTCGATTTGAACAGCGCTAACATTCATGGTGAAAGCAGCTGCTAATGCCATCATAATTATACTTTTACGTAACATAAAACCCTCTTATCTTTTTCTCTCACATTTACAATATAAATAAGCACAACCTTATTAGCATAAGTATAC
>NZ_DXLG01000148.1 GCF_019414865.1 Veillonella sp. | reverse complement strand
TATGTATATTGTATATATATAGAAAGTTCTCTATACTTAGATAAGGTTATATTACCTATACAATAAAATAAGGAGATTTTATGCAAACTTCTATAAAAGCATTAATACTATGTGTAATATTATGTATTTCATTGGTAACGGCCTTACAATTTGGATCCACATTTATTTCTTTAGATCAAATCATTCCTGCACTTATGGCTATGATGGACCCAAATGCCACCACATCCATGACAAACACAATTATTACAGATATTCGTTTACCTAGGCTCATCTACTCAGTACTAACAGGTATAGGCCTATCCCTTGTAGGTTTATTAATGCAAACGGTAACTAGAAATGCTCTAGCAGATCCCTATGTATTAGGTGTTTCATCGGGTGCTAGTACAGGTGCCGTATTTGCTATCATCATGGGCGGTATTCCACTACTAGGGGCCTATAATACGCCTGTTTTTGCAGCCCTAGGTGCAGCTCTCTCTATTATCTTGGTATTGCTCTGTGTTGGTAAAAGCAACAGCCCTGTGAAGCTCATCCTCATCGGTATGGGCATGACGGGGATATTCTCGGCTTTAACTATGATGATTATTTACGGAGCCAAGCACGAGGCACAAGTTCGAAGTGCTATGTTCTGGCTCCTAGGTAGCTTCGCAGGCATTCAATGGGGTGATTTACCATTAACGGCTATCATTGTAACCTTGTTTATGCTATACATCTATATGTTTAATCAAGATCTTGATGTGCTACTACTGGGTAATCATGAAGCAGCACAAATGGGCTTATCAGTTAAACAGTTACAACTAAGCATCGTTATTATATCCTCTATTGTCATTGCCACATTAGTATCAAAAGTGGGTGTAGTCGGTTTTATAGGACTCATAATTCCACACCTAGCTAGAATTATAGGTGGTCCTAAGCATAGAAACACATTACTTTTTAGTGCTCTAATCGGTAGTATCGTCATGATATGGTCAGATGTATTATCAAGAGCCCTATATAGTCCGGAAGAAATCCCAATCGGTGTTCTTACATCCTTACTAGGGGCTCCACTCTTCATATGGATTATTATGAATCGTTACAAACACAATGGTTAGTATATATTATATCTATAGGAGATACTATGTATCAAATTAATCAGCTGTCCTTCTCCTACGAGAAGAAAGAAGTGTTAAAGAATATTTCTGTAACATTTCCTAATAATAAAATTACAGCCATCATCGGGCCAAATGGATGTGGTAAGTCTACATTACTGAGCCATCTTTACCGACTACTACCATCAAAAGATAAAATCACATTGAATCAAAAGCCATTAGAGTCTTATAAAGGTCGTGAATTTGCTCAATTAGTAGCAGTGTTAACACAGTCTAGGGACTCTATGATCGATGATTTCCTCGTAAAAGATATCGTCCTCATGGGCCGTTATCCATATAAGCAACACTTCGGCACCTATAGTGCAGACGATGTAAAAATCGCAGAGCACTATATGAACGAAGTAGGCATTACACATTTAGCTGACGAACAAATTCATCACCTCTCAGGTGGCGAGAAGCAACGCGTTTTTATTGCGAAAGCTTTAACGCAAAAACCTCAAATACTACTTTTAGATGAACCTACGAACCATCTGGATATGAAGTATAAGGTAGCATTAATGAAACAATTGCGAGCATTCAAAGGTACAACCATCGTAGTTCTACACGATTTAAACCTAGCTGCTCAATATTGTGATCATATCGTGATTATGAATAAAGGAACAATCCTCAAGGAAGGTTCCCCAACTGAGGTACTAGCACCTGAAATTCTTGAACCCATATTTGAAGTTCCGTTCAAAACCTCTTGGGATGAAGGGCGCTATCACTTATATTATTAATTAAAAGAAAGGACTTACTATGTTTCAAAAATTAAGAAAATCAAAAAAATTGTTATTAGTTGCTATGGCATGTGCCACATTTGCTATCGCTGGTTGTGGTTCTGACACAACGAAGAACGCAGCTGACAATGGCAATGCAGTAACATGGAGTGAAACTTTTGACGGTACAAAAACTGACTTTGCTATAAAATCTTCCCCTACTCATGCTGTATCCATGTCTCAAGCAACGACAGAAATGATGCTTCAATTAGGTCTTGAAGACAAAATGGCTGGTACAGCTTTTAAAGAAGAGGAAATCTATCCACCTCTACAAGCCGCTTATGACAAGGTAAAAGTATTATCCGATAAATGGCCGTCCTACGAAGTATTTATGTCTGTAAAACCTGACTTTGCAACAGGTTGGCCTGACTCCTTCAGCAAACGAGCCATCCCTGCTGATAAAATGATTGCACAAAAGGTTAACATCTGGCTTCCTGAATCTATGCTATCTACAAAGGCCGACTTGGAAACTAACTTTAATGACATGATTAAATTAGGTGAAATCTTCGGTGTTAAATCTAAAGCTGAAGAATGGGTTGCAGGTCAACGTAAAACATTAGCCGCTATCCAAGATAAGCTAAAAGACTTACCTCGTAAACGGGTCTTCATTTATGACTCTGAAGATGGCCAACCATTCACTGCCTTTGAAGGTTATACAACTAACATCTTGAAACTCATCGGTGCTGACAATGTAATGAGCGGCTTAGGTGTAGATAAAACATGGGCCAAAGGATCTTGGGAAACTGTAATTGCTCAAAATCCTGACTACATCATCATCGCTGACTACGGTACTTCTATTCGTAACGACGACGATTTCCAACAAAAAATCGAAAAAATAAAATCTAACCCTCAACTTCAAGACATTACAGCTGTTAAAGAAGGTCATTTCATTCGCGTAAAACTCTCTGAAATCACACCTGGTGTTCGTACTGTAGATGCCCTAAAACGTCTAGCCGAAGAGATTCACGGTGTAAAAATCGACTAATAAACTAATAATTCAGGAATTTGCTACGTAATATAAAGATTCCTAAAATTATAGCAATATAACAAACGAAAAAGGTCCCAATTCAAATGAATTGGGACCTTTTTCGTACTGCTTGTATTGCACACAGCATATTGTAGAGAGTAGAGATGTGTTGTAGTTGAAAGATTTTAAAATGGATTATTGTAAAATAGATGTAAAGTTTATTAAGTTGTATATGCTGTGACAATGCCTTTTTTATCTATTTCGATTATATTGTTGCCTATATCGTTTATCATTATTTGCCTTAATGGCCATAATTAATGGTTTGAGTGAAAGAAACTCTTCATCACTGAGTCGAATGGTTCTACCAATACGTTTAATCGGATTACGTGGGCGCCCGGCACCGCGTCTAGTTCCACCCCATGCCATATACATACCTCACTTTTCACTTGAAAAACTCCTTCTACCGATAGTATAACCGCTCATACATAAGTATGCAATATCTATTCATTATAAACAATCTCATAA
>NZ_DXLG01000147.1 GCF_019414865.1 Veillonella sp. | reverse complement strand
GATTAATACCATACAATTCTCCAATAAACTATAACAATGAGGTGCCTTTTTTGTGCATAATATAGGAAATCAGTATCTTATAAGTGTGGATCTGCCGTATGCTATAATAAAGAACATCTAAAAGTGTATTGTAAAAGAGACTGGTAAAAAATGAAAAAACTTGAAATGTTAGGATATTTTTGGATTTTCACATCTATATCGTTATGTATAGGGTTATATAAACTTGAGCTTAGTAAGCGTGTCATTGATGAAGAGTATGAATACATCAAAAAACATAGAGCTTTTGGTAATTTAACCAAGTATTTAACAATAATTGCAATTATAAGTATATTACTACTAAACCTTAACTTTTTAGTCTATAAAGATTATGAGTTTGTGTCACGTTTTGGTGGGGCTTGGGGATTCTTCGTGCTTTTGATAATGTGTACAGGATTTTTTCAAAAGAGAGACAGTTTATATTATAAACGTGGGATAATTGCTATTGTTTCAATATTATTCGGTGTTGTAGGCTCTGCTTATGCGTTTAAAGATATATTCTTTAAGTAGTAAAGAGAAAGATTGAATACAAGAAAAGTATCGTCGATGAAAAATGAGGTAAAAGATGAGTAGGTTAACAATATTAGGTAGTACGTTTGTTTTTGCATCTATCATATCGGGAATAGCCTTATATAAACTTGAAATTCGTAAGACTTCAATTAATGAAGAGTATGAATACATAAAAAAACATAGAGTTTTTGGTAGTTTAACAAAATATTTGTCTATTATTTCTCTTATAAGTTTAGCTCTACTGATTCTTAAAATTATAATTGATAGAGATTATACAGTAATTGTGAGTTATGGAAGTGTTTGGACTATTTTTACACTTGTTACACTGTGCACAGGATATTTTCAAAAAAGAGATAGTATATATTACAATCGTGGACTCATTGCCGTATTTTCGATGCTGATGTTTATTACTGTTTGCATCTATGCGTTTAGGAAGGTATTATTCTAAATAAAAAATATATATTGTTTTATTATCTTAGACTAATAATATAGAATTCTTCAATAAACCATAATAAGAAGGCACCTCCTTCGAGGTGCCTTTTTTGTGCATAATATAGAAGATCAGTATCTAATAAGTGTGGAGCTGCCGTATGCTATAATTAAGAACATTTAAGAGTGTATTGTAAAAGAGACTGGTGAAAATGATTAAAGGAGAGTATAAACCATGATTCATTTAGATTATCTATTAGTTATAGGAATATTACTTAGCATTTTACTCTTTCTTTTGGTTGGAGTCTTTTACTATAGTAAAGCTAATCTTTTGAAGGGACTAAATATTTGGATCTTAATAATACTTAGCGCTCTATTGAGTTATTTATTATATCCCTTATATGAACTGACAGATTATAGAGAAGAATTTACGTCAATCGTTATAATCGCTGCGATAATCATTAAAATAATTATCAATTTATCTATATTTATGATAGCTGATAGAATAACAACGAAATGGATTTCTAAATTAATTTTGATTCTATGGGTTGTTCTTGTTGAATGTTTGTATATGCCTATTCATTTATCATACCTTGTTTTCCTTTGTGTGTCAGGTGGAATCGTATTAATAGAACATTTAAGGGAGAGAAGAAAGAACATTTAGTTTTGACTTGTAATTACTTTTATAGCGTTCACCTTTGAAATATGATATACTATTCTAACGCGCATAATTCGTGTGCGATAGGAGGAAACACATTTAGATGTTAGAAAAATTTGAACAATTAATGATTAGCGAACCTGTTCTAAGAGCGTTAAACGATATGGGCTTTGAAGAGCCTACGCCAATTCAACAGGAAGCTATCCCAGTAGCTATGAGCGGTAAAGACATGATCGGTCAAGCTCAAACAGGTACTGGTAAGACAGCAGCATTTGGCTTGCCTGTATTGGAACGCGTAGACGGGAATGAGCGTCACGTTCAAGTAGTTATTTTATCCCCTACACGAGAATTAGCTATCCAAGTAGCTGAAGAGCTTAACAAAATGGCTCAATACACGAATATCACTGCACTACCTATTTATGGTGGTCAAGATATTAATCGTCAGTTCCGTGCCTTGAAAAAGAACCCTCAAATCATCGTTGCCACTCCAGGCCGATTGATGGACCATATGGATCGTGGTTCTATCCACTTTGACCATGTGAAAGTTGTGGTATTGGACGAAGCCGACGAAATGTTAAACATGGGCTTTGTTGATGATATCAATAAAATCTTGGGTGCTATCCCAGAAGACCATCAAACATTGTTGTTCTCCGCAACTATGCCTAAAGCTATCCAACAATTAGCTGAAACATATTTGACAGAGCCAACATTGATTCGTATGAAACCGACTCAAGTTACGATGGACTTAATTGAACAATATTATATCGAAGTGCAAGACCGTCAAAAATTCGATGTTCTTTGTCGCTTGTTCGATATTCAAACACCTGAACTTGCTATTATCTTCACACGTACAAAACGTCGTGTTGATGAAGTAACTGAAGGTCTTAAAAAACGTGGTTACATGGCGGAAGGCATTCATGGCGATTTGTCTCAACAAAAACGGGACAGCGTAATTCGTCAATTCCGTGAAGGCACCATCGATATTCTCGTGGCTACTGATGTGGCAGCTCGTGGTCTTGATATTTCTGGCGTATCTCACGTATATAACTATGATATGCCTCAAGATCCTGAAAGCTACACACACCGCGTAGGTCGTACAGGCCGTGCCGGTAAAGCTGGTCAAGCTTTCACGTTCGTTATCCCTCGTGAAATGGAGCATTTACATGCTATCGAGCGTTTAACAAAACGTAAAATCGCACGCCGCCGTGCACCTTCCTTAGGTGAAGTTCTTGAAGGTCAACAACGTTTGGCAATTGAAAGTCTCGTTGAAATGACAGATAATTTAGAAGCATTAGCACCATTCAAATCTAGTGCAGAGGAATTGTTGAATGATACAGATTCCGTAACACTTTTGGCAGCAGCTCTTAAATTGTTAACAAAAGAACCAGATACAACTCCTGTAAATATTACAGAAGAAAAACCATTGCGTGTACGCCGTCGTCGTGAAGGTGGTCGTAGTGACCGCCGCCGTAGTGACCGTCGTAGAGATGGTGATCGCCGCCGTGACGGAGATCGTCGTCGTGATGATCGTCCTCGTCGCAGTCGCGATGACCGCAGAGGTGAACGTCGTGATGACCGCCGCAGAGATGCTCGTAGATCTGATCGTCCACGTGGTGACAGAAAACCTCGTCATCAAGGTGAAGGTTTCAAGCCTTACTTTAAAGACTAATAGAATGTGGATTGCTTTCGAGCAATCCACATTTTTTATTGTACGCCGAATAGGCATGACTAAACCCCCAGTTAAACTGGGGGTCGATAAAA
>NZ_DXLG01000146.1 GCF_019414865.1 Veillonella sp. | reverse complement strand
AGATTTTATAGGTCTTACGCATTTCCTCTGTGAACACCACGCGATTATAATCGTAGGTTGGCAATTGTTCTTCCACCACTTCTGGTGCCTCTGGGTTGTGATGACGACGCAAGCTACGTTCCATTACGGATTGCAAGGAACGTAAACGGATCGTTACAGCCCCAAGGTTTGTACCTTCATCAATTTTGAGTAAGGTATGAATTTTATGGTTTGCTGAAAGTATATCTTTTACTTGATCCGCTACGATAGAGTCAAGGCCACAACCGAAGGAGTTAAGTTCAACAATTTGGAACCCTTCTGTTCTACTTACAAATTCAGCAGCGCGATATAAACGGCTATGGTAGGACCATTGGTCTACAACACGTAAATGCTTAATTTCATTGCCTAGTGGAGCAACACCATCTTCTGTAAGAACAGCCATACCAAGAGATGTAATAAGTTCTGGAATACCATGGTTAATACCGGAATCCAAATGATATGGACGACCAGCTAATACGATGGTAGGAATTTGTTCTGCTACGAGGCGAGATACTGTTTTCTTTGTCGTTTCACGGTAAGAAGCCTTACAGTTTTCTTGTTCTTCCCAAGCTTTTTCTACAGCATTAGCAATATCTTTCTTCTTGAGGTCCAAGAAGTCCAATGCTTTCACAAGGGCCGGAACAAGAGATTTCTTATCAGCCAATGGCAAGAATGGTGCGTGGAATGGAGTATCCCCCAGAACCTCTTGCATGTTATTTTTAATAAGTTCCGGATAGGAAATAACCATTGGACAATGGTAATTATTGTCGCGGCTAAATTCCTTAGGGCCATGTTGAATACAAGGGTACCAAACAAAGTCTACTTGTGCATTCGCAAGATCACGAATATGACCATGTACCGCTTTTGCTGGGTAGCAAGCTGTATCGGATGGAATCGTATCAATAGCCTTGTTGTATTGTTCCTTTGTAGTGTAATCGGAAAGGATTACTTCATAGCCAAGTGTATTAAAGAATGTAAACCAGAATGGGAAATCCTCATACATGTTGAGGACACGAGGAATACCTACGCGCATTTTACCTTCGAACTCTGGAATATTTTTCTTCAAATAATAGTCGAAGTAACGACGCAATTTAACGTCTACTAAGTTAGGAACTGCTTTGCGTTCCTCTTGAATCATACCGCCCGCACCACGATCACAACGGTTACCAGTTACGTAGGTACGACCATCAGAGAAGGCGTTGATGGTAAGCATACAGTTATTGGAGCAAAGGCCACAATTGCGCATTGTCGTAGATACTTGTAAGGAGTTAAGACCATTGCTATCGAGCAAAGTACTTTTTTCCTTTTGTAACTCTTCTGCTGTTTCAGCTGCAAGAAGGGCCATACCATAAGCACCCATCAAGCCAGATACGTCAGGACGAATTACTTCTACGCCCATCAATTTCTCGAAGGCACGCAATACGGATTCATTGTAGAATGTACCGCCTTGTACAACGATATGATCACCCAATTCTTTAGGATCTTTTACCTTAAGAACCTTATAAAGGGCATTTTTAATAACAGAGTAAGCAAGGCCTGCTGCGATATCTTGTACCGTAGCACCTTCTTTTTGAGCCTGCTTAACTTTAGAGTTCATAAATACGGTACAACGAGAGCCCAAGTCGATTGGCAAGGATGCCAACAAACCTTCCTTCGCAAATTGGTCAATTGGAATGCGTAGACCGGATGCAAATGTATCGATAAAGGAGCCGCAACCAGAGGAACACGCTTCGTTCAATACGATATCTTCGATATAGCCATCGCGAACCTTACAGCATTTCATATCTTGACCGCCGATATCCAAGATAAAGGATACATCAGGGCAGAAGTAACGAGCTGCACGATAATGCGCCATTGTTTCTACTTCACCGATATCGATGCCTAGGGCGCGTTTAAGGAAGGCTTCGCCATAACCCGTTACACCAGAATGCGCAATATAGGCGCCTTTTGGTAACAGTTCATAAATCTTCTCGATTATTTCACGAGATTTTTCTAATGGTTTACCATGGTTTGGACCATAGTGAGAGAAGATAATTTCCTTATTACTATTGATGAGAACTACCTTAAGTGTGGTAGAACCAGCATCAATACCAAGGTAACATGGACCTTGCGCATCTTCAATATTCGCCTTTGGCGTTACAGCCTTAGCATGACGAGCGCGGAATTCTTCTAATTCTTGTTCATTTTTAAATAGAGGTTCTACACGATCTGTAGCCTCCATAGGTATACCGATGAGAGCACCAATTTCTTTTGTTAATTGACCAACCGTAATCTCACGACAGTCTTCTTTCATCAAAGCCGCCCCTAAGGCGATGAATAATTCACCGTTTTCAGGGATAATGCGATGCGCTTCATCTAGTGCTAAGGTATCGCAGAAACATTGACGAAGTTCGGACAAGAATGTCAACGGACCACCAAGGAATGCTACATTACCTTCGATTTTATGACCGCATGCAAGGCCAGCAATTGTTTGGTTTACAATCGCTTGGAATACGGATTTTGCAATATTTTCATGAGATGCGCCTTGGTTTAACAAAGCTTGTACGTCTGTCTTAGCAAATACGCCACAGCGAGCTGCAATTGGATAAATCGTATCAGCATTCATAGCCAATTGGTTAAGACCAGATGCATCCGTTTGCAATAAAGTCGCCATTTGGTCGATGAAAGCACCTGTACCACCTGCACAAGAACCATTCATACGGTGTTCTGCCGTTTGACCTAAATAGGTTACCTTCGCATCTTCACCACCAAGTTCGATGATAACATCAGTTTCTGGATACAATGCTTTTACAGCTCGCGTTTCAGCAATAACCTCTTGTACGAATGGAATACGTACCTTTTCAGCCATCGCCATACCACCAGAACCGGTAATACATACATGAACTTGATCATTTTCATGGCCCACTTGAGCCTCTTGGAGCAAGGTATATACGGTGTCCAAAATGTTCGCATAATGGCGTATGTACTTTTTATACAAATAATTATCGTGTTCGTCTAATAGTACAACTTTAACAGTTGTAGAGCCCACGTCAATACCCATGCGTAGCATGTGTTGCATAAATACCTCTCTTTTCAAAAACCGTATGACCACACAAGATCATACTCATATTGTGAAAGTAGTACATTGAGCATGAATCTAAAATAAAATGCACCAAACATCTAATTAAACTTAGATAAGGATAAGCTTTCACAAAAACATCTAATTTTTTAAATATCCTATACATATTATACAACAAATGTAGATAAAATCTATGTTATTCTATATTCCAAAGAGTTATATGAAATATGACTAAATTTGAATAACACCTCTACATCGAGATAGGATGTAAAAGTTATTATATCATTCTAAGATGAAAAAAAGTGTACCTAACAGCACATAACCTGTC
>NZ_DXLG01000145.1 GCF_019414865.1 Veillonella sp. | reverse complement strand
GTTCTATACTTTCACCCAAAACGAAAGTATAGAACCATTAATGATATTATTTATTTTCGGACACAAGACCTTTATGGATAAGACCTACAACGAAGCCTAATACCGCAAAGCTCACCCAGCCCATCCCAGCAGCCTGGAATGGAATGTATTGAGTAAAGAGCTGTTCCAATGCAACAGGTGCAATACCTGCCGTTTCAAGACCAGTCATAAGAGCAGAGATCATTGTGAAAGCCATTGTCCATGCGTATACGCAACGACGACCACCGAACACATTGTGAAGAAGTGCCAACAAGATGATTACAATCGTTAACGGATACAAGAGCATCAACACTGGAATCGCTGCACTGATGATTGTTTTCAAACCGAACATGCTAAGACCAAATGCTGCTACGGAGAAGATTACTACATATAATTTATAGCTAATCTTCGGTGTCAACTTGTGGAAGTACGTACCACAAGAAGTGATAAGACCGATACTTGTAGACAAGCAAGCTAGAAGAACGATGATAGCCAAGATAATTTGACCGAATTCACCGAACAAGTAGTTAGCACTTACGGACAACACAGGAGCACCTGTATCAAACAAACCAAAACGTTCAACACTAGTAGCACCAATGTTAGCGATAAATACATAAACAATACCGAGAAGACCTACAGCAATAGCGCCTACTTCCATTACTGTTTTTGTAATAACCGCACGAGATGTAGCGCCGCTAAGACGAACAAAGTCGATTACAAGAATAGCAAATACTACGGAAGCCAACGCATCCATCGTATTATAGCCGTCCAAGAATCCTTGCAACACAGCTGTAGGTGCATCACCATAAGCTGGTTGTGGCACTGCATAGCCGCCTAGCGGAGTCATAAAGGATTTAATAATTAACAACAGAATTACAAGTAGTAATGCTGGTGTCAAAATATTACCGATACGATTAACAAGCTTTTGTGGACTAATGGATAACCACAAAGAAACACCAAAGAATAATGCCAAGAAAATTGGTTCCATATTCATGCTTAAACCTTCTGTGAAAGGTTTAATTGCAATTTCATAAGCTACAGTACCAGTACGTGGCGTCGCAAACATTGGACCGATACTCAAGTAAAGAGAAATTGTGTACAACAAGCCATAAATCGGATGAACACGGCTCGCAAGTTCTTCAACATCTTTACAGGAGGAGTACCCCATCGCTGCAACACCTAATAGTGGAAGGCCTACACCTGTTAATATGAAGCCGAGCAAAGCCCAACCTACGTTATCACCAGAATGTTGACCTAAGGCCGCTGGGAAGATCAAGTTCCCTGCCCCAAAGAATAGGGCGAATAACATCATGCCTATAGCCCAATAGGCACGGGCAGATAATTTATCATTACCATTCATAAACGTAACCCCCTTCAGGTTATATATAAAAATAATATTACTATTATAATCCTAATGAGGATATGTATGCAATAAAAATATCCTTGTTATGATATATCGGCATAATATTATTCCTATAAGTAAAGGAAATTAAACATCCGCCTTTTTAATGTGAACTTGCACATCATAGAATGTGCTACCCCAACCTTGATCCGTAGGTCTGTCTGCTGTAAGTACATTAATACCTACATTAGGATCACTAGATTGTGATTGCCACCATACACCAAGGGTTACCAATGTACCTCGTTGTACCTCTTCATCGTAGTAACCTTTAATTCTTACACTACCACGTTGATTATAGATTTCCACTTCGTCGCCATCATTAATGTTATATACTTTTGCATCTTTAGGATTGATGCGTAGTTTCATCAATTCAGGATCATCAAACTCGAGTTCACAGAAGCTAGAATCGAGAATACGAATATCGTTACCTATGATGAGCCAAAACGGTGCATTATCTCCATATGGCGGTAAATAACGAATTAATGGTTCCACATCATTTGGATTATATAGCTCTATTTTTCCAGATGGCGTTTTAAAATCTAATTTGTAATTTTCAGACAATGTCATCTCTACAGGTTCACCTTGTAAGATTACATCTTGATCGACCTCAGATATACGACTAGATGTACGAACAATTTGTTCTATTAACTCCCGTTCACTAAGGTTAAAGAATTCATCTGTAAGTCCCATACGTTTAGCTAATTCAGAAATCACTTGCCAGTTAGAGCGGGATTCGCCAATAGGATCGATTAATTTATAACCCGTTCCAATTGTATAGTGCCCATAGGAGTTATATATATCGTCATGCTCTACTGATGTAGTGGCCGGCAATACAATATCCGCATATTTACATGTATCGGTAAAGAATCGTTCATGAACAACTGTAAACAAATCATCTCTCATCAGCCCTTTTCGTACTACATTTTGATCAGGTGCTGTTATGGCAGGATTACTAGAGAACACATAGAGGCTATGAACTGCTGTACCTGATGGATTTGTAAGCATTTCACCTAGTTTAATCATAGGCATCAATCGCTTAGCTGGTGCAGCAACATGAGCCTGCTGCATCACTTCTTTGCCAACAAACTTACTGCCGCTGGCACTGGATAGCAAACCACCTCCTAGGTGTTGCCAAGCGCCAACTACAGCAGGTAATGCATTAATGGCACGACAACTCATGGCACCATTCCCATAGCGTGACAATCCACTGCCAAGACGTATAAATGGAGCCTTAGCCTTAGCGTATGCATGAGCAAACTCAGTCATACGCTCTACGGAAACGCCACAAAGTTCAGATGCTTTTTCCGGTGTAAAGTCAATTAACACATCATTTACAAGCTCATCATAACCTTGTACATGTTTCTTAATAAAATCTATATCTGCTAATCCATCTCGATGAATAATATGAAGCATACCTAACGCTAAGGCGACATCACTACCAGGTTTTACGTAAATATGTTCATGAGCTTGGTTAAAGGTATAGGTTTTATGAGTATCAATAATCCAAACTCGAGCGCCATTCCGTTTTGCCACGTTTACATCATGTAAGATATGAACGTCGGTAGCAGTTGCATTAATGCCCCACAAAACAATTAAATCACTATGTTGTGCCTCTTGCGGCTTAATAGCTAATGTATCACCGTAAACTGAGCGGAAACCGGCCTGCTTAGCGGGAGAGCATATACCTCGATCCTGGTCCGTCGCACCAATACGGCGGAAAAAGTAATCTGCTGCTGGGCTTTGAATAACTCCCATAGTGCCGGCATAGGAGTAGCGTAAAATACTTTCACTACCATAAGTACTAATGGTGTCTTTAAAATTATTAACAATGATATCTAATGCCTCATCCCAGCTGATACGCACATATTGATCTTCTCCAATACCTTTCTTGCCAACCCGTTTCATTGGGTACTGTAAACGCAACGGAGAATGAACCACTCGTTCATAATGCGCCATCTTAGGGCATAATGTGCCTCTTGTAAAAGCATGATCTCTATTACCACGAACAGATACCACTCTATTGTTATCTACCGATACGATTAAACCACATGCATCTGGACAGTCATATGGACATACTGATTTGTATTCTTTCAAAATAAGCACCTCGCTTATAAATTATATAAACTATAGGATGTATATTTATATTATATTACAGCATCCTTTGTATAAGTGTAACCTTTAATACATTTTCTAACTTTGTAAAGATTAAGAATACTGCATATATTGCATAACAATACATTCAGTTATCACAATAC
>NZ_DXLG01000144.1 GCF_019414865.1 Veillonella sp. | reverse complement strand
TGTATAAGAGACAGAAAATACGACAATCCTGTTATACTTATACATATAAAAGCAAGAAATAACTTAATTTTATAGGTATATGAATTTTAGGTGGTATGTCACTTTTCTCTTTTCTCAGGTTTAGAGACGACCCTTTAGCTAGAGAGCAAGTAGAGCTATTTTAGCGGGGTGCTTACTAGACCTCTTAACACATTTGTGATTGGAGGTTTCACTATGATTTGTACGAATGAAGATACTAAGCTTATCAATGAAATCATGCGTGATTTCACAAACATAACAAAAATCGCTGCTATTTTTGTTAATAATCGTGGAAAAGTGTTATCTCAAGAATATAACTTTTCTCCATTTTGTAAGGTCGTAAGGCGCAATCCAGCCTACGCCAAACGCTGCAATCAATGCGACCTATATGGTGGACTAGATGCCACAAAAGAACTATCCTCTTGTCCGTACCGCTGTCATATGGGCCTTATAGATTTCTCCGTGCCCATCATGAAAGATGGCGCCATCTTAGGCTTCATCATGGCAGGCCAGACAAAAACAGAAGATACAACAATCAAACCTATTTTGCCTACCCAAACCGATTGGCATGATGACACTAAACTTCGCGCCTTATATCGGACCTTACCAGTTTTGACTGCGGAACAAATTTACAGTGCTACAAAGGTGTTGAGGATCTTGGTAGAACATTACTTCCCATTTAACGATGCCATAGCTGAAGAAATGCCCTATGAGCAATTACCGGACTTTGTAGAATCGGAACGCCCTATTAATCGTCCAGAAATCCGAAAAGCCATGCTATACATAGAAAAAAACCTGAGCAAACGCGTGTCGCTCAGGAGGATTTCGGAACATATTCATTTAAGCGAGTCCTACTTCTCTAAGATTTTTAAAGATGATACAGGACTTTCAGTAGTGCAATATATAACACTATTACGCATACAAGAAGCAAAAAACTATTAGTATATTCCCAACTAACAGTTAATCAGATCAGTAAAACATTAGGTTATAACAGAACTAGTTATTTCTGTAAAATTTTCAAAATGGCTACCACTGAAACACCACATTCATATCGGAAAAAATATGCAAAACCAATTCATCCATAATATAATAAAAAAGGCGTAACACCAATGGTGCTACGCCTTTTTCGTATCTATAGAGTTTGTCATGAGAAGGTATTGTATCAGATACATAAAAACGGTACTAAGACGATTCTCCGTACTACTAGGTAATATACCTAATAGCTAAAATCAAACTTAGTACCGTTATAAATATCGCTCTATATAATAAACAATATACTCAAAATCAAAATCAACTTATGGAGTTGACGTTGTTTGCTCCACAGAAATAGTTACAGGTGCTGATAATTTAGCCTCTAACCAAGCTTTTATTCGTTCCAAATCTGCATCAGATACAGCGGATGTAGTATGGATAATCACCATATAGCGACTCGCTTTAGGCTGTTCTAGATTATCTATCAAAGGCATGCCTTCCACTTTGCTTACAAACGGGAATAACGCCTTTGCTTCAGCTTCTGTCGTTTTCATAGTATTTATAGTTTCACTTACTAATTGATAAGTCGGCTGGTATAGATTATTCAAGTTTTTATATGTTTCAAGATTCTCTGAAGATTTATTTAAGTTCGTCTTATCCATAGTAGATTTTTTCTCATCTACGCTATTAACAAATCGTAATGTATAAGACTGTAAGTACTCATCCTTCTGTAACTTGTCATCCAACTGGGCTCGCTCCTCTGAAGTCACAGGAGCTCCTATAACTACTATGTCTACTAGCTTATTCGTTTGATCTAATGAATAATCAATCACTTGTCGACGGCCCTCTTGATTAATATCATTCTTAATAAACTGATCCATATGGTTTGACTCAGAATACTTGATGGTCATATCATAGCCTGCATAAATACTTGGTATAGCCATAATAAGACCAATCACAAGAAATATTAGCTGATTACGACGAATAAGCTCTTTGTCTTGTTTATGGAATGGCAAACTATATACACCTTTTAAAACAATAAAAGCTGCAAAGAAGATGAAAAATGCATTTATAAAGAATAGATAGCCAGCCCCAATGAAATATTGCCAATTTCCATTAGCCAGTCCATATCCTGCCGTACATAGTGGTGGCATAAGTGCAGTCGCAATCGCAACACCTGGTATAACATTATCTAAGGTCTTACGCGTTTGCCCAATAATCCCAGCTAACCCACCAAATATAGCAATGAATACATCAAAAATATTTGGTTCTGTACGTGCTAATAGTTCAGATGTAGCCGCCTGAACGGGAGAAATATAAAAATATAAAGCAGATGCCAAAACAGCAATCGTAACCTGTAAGGACAATCTTAAAATACCGCTTTTTACAACTGTAAAATTAAGCGTAGCAAAGCCAAAACCAGTTGCTAAAATAGGTCCCATCAACGGTGATATAAGCATAGCACCAATAACAACTGCCGTACTATTCATATTCAACCCAATAGAGGCGATAAATATGGAGAGAATCAGGGTAACCAACGCAGGTCCCTTAATCTTAGCCCCACCTATCAACCTTTTAGAGATAGTTGCATCATCAGCGCGCTCAAAATGTATATCAAAGTATTTATTTATTTTCATTCTTTCTCCTTATAATTTCATCAAATCTGCAAAGGTCCCTACGTTTACAAACATATGCTGTGTCGTTTTCAACATTTGAACCATTAAGATAGCTCCTGTCCCTTCCCCCATCGACATGTGGGCTTGAATAGGAATCATGTCTTGTGTAATATCTACCTCTGCTAAAGCTAGCTCTGTGCCTTTTTCTCGAGAGTTATGAGATGGCAATGCATAATCCTTAACACAATCATTCATATGTACCGCACAAGCTGCTGATACAGCTGTAATAAAGCCATCAATGACGAAGGGCTTTTCAAACTCAACACAAGCCAGCATAGCTCCAAGAATAGCAGCAATATCAAAGCCCCCTACATGGGCTACGATTTTACGAACTCTTTCAACTTCACTGTCAGAAACAATATTAGCCTTATGCTTATCTAATACAGCGCGCACAAAATCAATTTTTCGTTTCATCAAATCTGGTTTATTCGGCCAAGAACCAGGACCTACTGTTTCAGTGGGATCAGCTCCAGTTAAGGCAGACAATACACAGGCAGAAGTCGTCGTATTACCAAGTCCCATTTCCCCAAAGGAAAACAAATTGACTCCTTGCTCTACATAATATTGAACCCGCTCATAGCCTGCTTGAAAGGCACTATTAAATTCATCCTCAGTCATAGCAGAATGGTTTAATATATTCTTTGTCCCCTTTGCGACCTTGCGATCCACTCCGATGCCATCATCTGAGGCAATTCCTACATCCACAATTTCATAAGGAATGTTGTTAAAGTTACAAAACTGTGTAGCCGACGAACGACCCAAGAGCATATTACGCGACTGCTTTTGCGTTACCTCATAGTTATAACCTACATAGCCTTCCATATTACAACCATTATCAGCAGAAAATATGATATGCTGAGGTCGAATTTCACCACTAATCTCGCCCCAAGCAGTACAAATCTTTCGGAAATAATCCTCCCACAAGCCTAGTCCACCAGGGATCAGGCATTTCGGTTGAAGAAATCTATTTAATTGTTCCTCAATTGGTAATACTGACTTATCTTTCATTCTAATCTCTAGTCTGCACAGAATATGCCAACTAGCCTTCTATTAATT
>NZ_DXLG01000143.1 GCF_019414865.1 Veillonella sp. | reverse complement strand
ACACATAAAATTGTATAAAAATAACAAATGAGTTTATATAGTTCGACATAATGAAACGCACGGAAACGTGTACACATAAAATGCAGTTGTATAGCGGTGTAGAGCATCGAAAAACGTTTGACATGTGATTGTGTAATTGGTATACTTACATAGTGCTCAGGGGCAAGTATGCCTAAGTAGCATAATTTCGTAAGGAGAATTTTACTATGGACATTGCCCATCTGAAGTCGATGAACAAAACAATCGGTGCCAAGCAAACGTTGAAAAACATTGCACGAGGGACTGTGAAGTATGTGTTCGTAGGACATGATAGTGATGAAAGTGTAGTTGGACCTATACGAAATGCTTGTGCTGAACAGGGAATACCTGTGAATGACAAGCACACTATGGATGACCTTGGTCGTGCGTGTCGCATTAAGGTGCGGGCCACAGCGGTAGGTATCCTACGTTAATCTTGGTAATATCCGATGTAACACTTTGTTATGACGGATCAATTATAAATCTCAAATTTGGAAAGGAGGTGCCCAAATGCCAACAATTAATCAGCTAGTACGCAAAGGTCGCATGAGCTTGACTAAAAAATCTACAGCTCCAGCACTTCAAGAATCTCCACAAAAACGTGGTGTATGTACTCGTGTGTACACAGCTACTCCAAAGAAACCAAACTCCGCGCTTCGTAAAGTTGCCCGTGTACGTTTGACAAACGCTATTGAAGTAACTGCTTACATCCCAGGCATTGGTCACAATTTACAAGAACACAGTGTTGTACTTATCAGAGGCGGTCGTGTAAAAGACCTTCCAGGTGTGCGTTATCACATCGTTCGTGGTGCATTGGATACAGCTGGCGTACAAAACCGTATGCAAAGTCGTTCCAAATACGGCGCGAAAAAAGCTAAAAAATAATTTTAGCCATTAAACGAAACTAACACACATCATTATAAAGGAGGAATTGAACATGCCAAGAAAAGGCCCTGTTCCGAAACGTGATGTACTTCCAGATCCGGTGTACAACAGCAAATTAGTAACACGTTTCATTAACAAAGTTATGTACGATGGCAAAAAAGGCATTGCTGAAACTATCGTATATGATGCATTCGAAATTATTCGTTCCAAAATGGGTCAAGACCCAATGGAAGTTTTTGATCAAGCATTGAAAAATGTTATGCCTGTACTTGAAGTGCGTGCTCGCCGTATCGGTGGTGCGAACTACCAAGTGCCAGTTGAAGTTCGTGCTGATCGCCGTCAAACACTCGGTATTCGCTGGGTTGTAAACTATGCTCGTCTTCGTGGTGAACGCACTATGAAAGAACGCTTAGCAGGCGAATTGATGGACGCTTTCAACAATGCAGGCGCTGCAATCAAGAAAAAAGAAGATACTCATAAAATGGCAGAAGCTAATAAAGCATTTGCTCATTATCGTTGGTAATAAGAGGTGACAACTGTGGCAAGAGAGTTTTCCCTAGCAAAAACTCGTAATATCGGTATCATGGCTCACATCGATGCTGGTAAAACAACAACTACAGAACGTATCCTCTACTATACAGGTATTGTTCACAAAATCGGCGAAGTACATGAAGGTGCTGCTACGATGGACTGGATGGCGCAAGAACAAGAACGTGGTATCACAATCACTTCTGCTGCGACAACATGTCACTGGAAAGATCATCGTATCAACATCATCGATACTCCTGGTCACGTTGACTTTACTGTAGAAGTAGAACGTTCTCTACGTGTACTTGACGGTTCTGTTGCGGTATTCAGTGCTAAAGGCGGCGTTGAACCACAATCCGAAACAGTATGGCGTCAAGCTTCTAACTACGGCGTACCTCGTATCGCTTATGTAAATAAGATGGATACTGTAGGTGCTGACTTCTTCAACGTAGTTGATATGATGAAATCCCGTTTGGGTGCAAATTCCGTAGCTATTCAAGTGCCAATCGGCGCTGAAGATACTTTCGAAGGCATCATCGATTTGATGACTATGAAAGCGGAAATTTATAAATCCGATGACGGTAAAGAATATGAAATCACTGATATCCCAGCAGAATATCAAGAAGTAGCTGAAGCTCGTCGCGAAATGATGATCGATGCTATCGCTGAAACTGATGACGATATTATGATGAAATATTTGGAAGGTGAAGAAATCTCCATTGAAGAATTGAAAACAGCATTGCGTAAAGCAGTTATTGCTAACCAATTGTTCCCAGTTCTTTGTGGTTCTTCCTACAAAAACAAAGGTGTACAAATGTTATTGGACGCTGTTGTAGATTACATGCCAGCTCCTATCGACATTCCAGCTATTAAAGGTGTCGTTCCTGGTACTGAAGAAGAAACTACTCGTCCTTCTTCCGATGATGAACCATTCTCCGCATTGGCATTCAAAATCATGGCTGACCCTTATGTTGGTAAATTAGCGTTCTTCCGTGTGTACTCCGGTACATTGGAATCCGGTTCCTACGTTTTCAACTCCACAAAAGGTAAGAAAGAACGTATCGGCCGTATTCTTCAAATGCACGCTAACACTCGTAAAGAAATCGACATGGTGTACGCTGGCGACATCGCTGCAGCTGTAGGCTTGAAAGATACTACTACTGGTGATACTCTTTGTGATGAAAAGAATCCTGTAATTCTTGAATCCATGGAATTCCCTGAACCAGTTATCTCCGTTGCTGTTGAACCTAAAACAAAAGCTGACCAAGAAAAAATGGGTACAGCTCTTGCTCGTTTGGCAGAAGAAGATCCTACTTTCAAAGTTCGTACTGATGAAGAAACAGGTCAAACTATTATCTCCGGTATGGGCGAACTTCACTTGGATATCATCGTTGACCGTATGAACCGTGAATTCAAAGTAGAATGTAACGTAGGTAAACCTCAAGTAGCTTATCGCGAAACTATCCGTAAAGCTGTTAAATCTGAAGGTAAATTCGTTCGTCAATCTGGTGGTCGTGGTCAATATGGTCACTGCTGGTTGGAATTGATTCCTCAAGAACCAGGTGCTGGCTTCGAATTTGAAAATAAGGTCGTAGGTGGTGCAATTCCTCGTGAATACATCGGACCTGTTGAAAATGGTGTTAAAGAAGCTATGGAATCCGGTGTTATCGCTGGTTATCCAATGGTTGACATCAAAGTTATCGTATTTGACGGCTCCTACCATGACGTTGACTCCAACGAAATGGCCTTCAAAATCGCTGGTTCCATGGGCTTTAAAGAAGGTGCTCGCAAAGCAGACCCTGCATTGCTTGAACCATACATGTCCGTAGAAGTAGACGTTCCTGAAGAATACATGGGCGACGTTATCGGTGACTTGAACTCCCGTCGTGGTCGCATGGACGGCATGGAAGCTCGTAATGGTAACCAACATATCAAAGCATATGTTCCATTGAGCGAAATGTTCGGTTACGCAACTGACCTTCGTTCCAAAACTCAAGGTCGCGGTAACTACTCCATGACATTCGATCATTACGAAGAAGTTCCTAAGAAAATTGCTGAAGAAATTCAAGCAAAGAAAAACGGTTAATCTTACATTAGATTAATAGAATTACTATTTTCCTCGGAGGATAATTTAAAATGGCTAAAGAAAAATTTGAACGTACGAAACCGCATGTTAACATCGGTACAATCGGTCACGTTGACCATGGTAAAACTACTTTGACTGCTGCAATCACTAAAGTATTGGCTGAAAAAGGCCAAGCTGATTTCCAAGATTACAGCATGATCGATAAAGCTCCAGAAGAACGTGAACGTGGTATCACAATCAACACTGCACACG
>NZ_DXLG01000142.1 GCF_019414865.1 Veillonella sp. | reverse complement strand
AAAAGAGCTGAAGATTTTATCTTCAGCTCTTTATTTATAATATCGCTAAATAGATTAACGACCCATATCAATGGTGTTATCCCAAATAATATTTGTTTTACGACCATCGAAACCTTGGTCTGGTTCAGGAGGTAATTTACTAGATTTAGATTGACCTACATAAGCCCCTGTTTCAGCATCTACAGTAACTACAGTCTTTTTGCCGTCTTGATGCATTGTCATATAGTATAGAATCTTACCTTCATGAGCTTCGATTTTCCAGCCTTTTACAACTGCATCAGAACCAAGTTGTTGTTTTGCAACACGCTCAGCTTGAGCTGCTTCGATGACTTTATCTTTATTGAAGATTTCACCGATAACTTTCTTAGGTTTGCCACCTTCATCCATATCAGAAGTATTACCAGTGATAACATCGATTTTCATCTTATATTGATGATATTTACTATAGCCTACCACTTTGTAGCCATAGTTCAAATCATTAGAGTTAAGCTCTACAGAATGAAGTGCTGCATTAGGAAAACGGTTTTGGAAAATAGTACCAATTTTGCTCATAGTCATAACCATGGATTCCCCTGGTGCACGTTGTACAGAAATATCAGTACTTGTTTCTGGCTTTGTTTTACGTGCATCTGCCACACTAGGTGTAGCAACGGACAATACGCCAACTGCCAATACACCAGTTAATGCCATAGAAATCAACTTTTTATTCATTACATATCCTCCTACTATATACAATGCTTTCACCTATGGTAAAAGCCATTCGTATACTAGAATTACTATAATTTCGTGCTATATGCAACAGCACACAAAACATACATAAATAGATATATTATTTAGACAATATACTATAAACCTTCATTCGATGCAAGTCGATCGTTTACATCAGTCATAAGCAATTTGTAACATGTTGCCACCAAAGGTACGCCAATCAACATACCAGTGACCCCCATTAAACTACCACCTACGATAACGGCTGCAAACACCCACAAACCAGGTAAACCAACGGAATTACCTACAATCTTAGGATAAATAAAGTTACTTTCAATTTGATGAAGAACCTCTAATATAATCACATAGATTAATGCATCCATAGGACTAACAGTAAGTAAGATAACTGCGCCTATAACGCCCCCTACATAAATACCTAACAATGGAACTAATGCAGTAAGACCAATAACACAGGCAATCGTAGTAGCATATTCGATATTAAATGCCCACAATGAAATGCCCACCATAATACCTAAAATCAAGGCATCTATAAACTGGCCTACAAAGAAGTTACTAAAAGTTTGAACAGCTACGCGTGTCACATAACTAACACGGTTAACCCACTCATCAGATGCATAGGCTCTTAGGATTCGTTTACCTTGCATCATAAGTCGCTCTTTATCGAGCAACATATAAATGGCAAAGATTAAACCTAAACCTATATTCAAAGTCCAAGATAAGGCGGTCCCCATCGCATTAACTAGGTATGTACCACCCTTTGTGCCCCACTCGCGAGTATATTTAACAATACTTTCACCACTCAAGGTATCCATAAGAGTTTGATTGGAGGCCATTGGAATGGTTTCTGTAAAGTGTTGCATCCATGTTTGGAAATCTGTATACAACTGCGGCGAAGAAGCTACGATAATCGACATAGAATGAATCAATTGTGGAATCGCCATGCGAGCAATGAAATACACGATAGCACTGATAGTAACAAAGGATAATACAAGACTTAAAGGTCGTCTAATTTTATCTTTCCAACCAGTTTTACTCTTAGGCCACAGCCAGCGTTCATAACGCACAACGAGAATATCGAGGACAAATGCGATACAAGCACCTACTATAAGTGGAATAAAAGCAGTAATAATGGCATCAATAGCATTGGCTATATCGCTAATACGGAGCGCCATCATGATCATAACGCCAGCCAATATAATGGCCCCTATAAGCGGTTTGTAATATTTAAATCGTTTCATATATAACCTACTTTACTATACTCACAATGCATACATTACCAAAACTTAATGAACATTGTATGACCTACGATTGTATGCAAGTTTAGTATAACACAAAAGTCCACCTTATCACATGCTCGGTCCCCCGATGAACACGAGAGCATGATAGAAGGTGGACTTATTATATGTCTAATCTAAATTAGATTGAAGATTAGCGGTGAATGTAAACGTCTACACGACGGTTTTCAGCTTTACCTGCTGCAGTAGAGTTAGTTGCTACTGGTTTAGTGTCGCCATTAGCGATACCGATGAAACGATCAGCAGATACGCCGTTGTTTACTAAGTATTGAGCTACGTATTGTACGCGGCGTTCGGACAAGCCAACATTGTATTGAGGAGTTGCATCAGTATCAGCATTACCCAACAATTTGATTTGATCTTGAGAGTATTGGTTAGCAGCGTTTACAGCAGCTGTCAAGTTTGGATATTGGTCTGCACGAGCTACATCTTGGTCGGAATCGAAGTAGATGGATTGTACATAGTAATCCAATTTAGGAGTTTTGTATACAGGAGCTTCTACTACAGGAGCTGGAGCTGGAGTGTATACAGGAGCTGGAGCTGGAGTTGCTACAGGAGCTACTGTTTTGTGACCACCGAAGCGGTAGGACAAGCCAACTACAGGACCTTGGAAGGAGATATTTTCCTTATCTGCATGTTTTGTGTTGATATAACGGTAACCAGCGTTGATATCCAAGTCTTCGTTCACTTTGTAGCCTAAACCAGCTTCCCAAGTGGAAGTTTTCTTAGTACCTACACCAGCTTTACCATACACTTCTACTTTAGAGCCAAGGTTAGCTTTACCAATTACACCTGCTTGTGCAATGTTATTAGCTTTAGCGAAGTCATCACCAGAAATATGAGCATAGCCACCATATACAGCGAAGTTTTTGTTCAAGGATTGAACCAAGTTTACTTCGTGCATTTTGTCGCTATAGCCAATGCCACCCAATTTGTCGTTCAAACCATGGTAAGCATATTGAACAGCAGTTTTGTCAGACAAAGCGTATGTCAAACCACCATCAAAGTTCCATTTTGCATCAGCATTGAAATGTTCAGTTTTTGCTTTAGAATGAGCTGCACCAAGATCAACTTGGAATTCGCCTTTGTTGAATTGAGTTTGTGGAGTTGCGCCAGCTACGGATACGCCTACAGCAGCAACTGCCAATAAAGCTAATAATTTTTTGTTCATTATAATTCCCTCCAAAAATAGCCCATAACAATACACAGGGCCTTGGTAATAATATACTTTCATTTTACACAACTTTTCGATAAATTTCAATATCTTTTATGAATTTACCATGAGAATTTCGAATTTTATCTATATTTAGTTGTTACATCTTTCAAATTCAAAAATACAATTATCTTTATAATATTAGGAATATTAAGGGTCTAATTATCAAAACTGATGATCTTCCCCTCTATTCTTTTAAGATATATCTTATATTTATCTTAGCCTATCTTTAAAATTAAGCGAACAAAAGAAAGCGCCTACGTTTCCGTAGACGCTTTGTATAATACCTGTATTAAATTAGTCTTCTTTTACAGAGAACCATGCACGATGGAATACAGCTGCAATCGCACCACCTACTAAAGGAGCAACGATGAAGAGCCATACGCCGATGAATACCTCCATGAACTCAAAAGGCATGTCTTCCCTCTCTATAGGATTTCATGTTTCTCTCATTAGTATAAACATTTTCTAAATTATGTCAACGACTTTATTCGATATAATTTTACAAAATATTATTCTGTCTCCCCTTCTTATATAGCATGACGTTTCTCACACATTAAATTCTATAGAATATGCT
>NZ_DXLG01000141.1 GCF_019414865.1 Veillonella sp. | reverse complement strand
GGTTTATATCTTTACATACTACACTAGATCATATTATTGATATGCTTCGCTGCAATCAATATATTCCATAATCAGTTGGCAGATTTGACCATCTTTATCAAAGGCCCAGTATACAGGATATAAACCATCTCCAAATCCCGATTGAATCATAGGTACTGTTAATTCAGTTTCAGGAATTGTAAAGTTAATCCAATCCCCTTTAGACCGTTGGAATTGTGGATATGCCAATGCATTTAACTGGAACAAATCACTGTAGTAATCATCATAGATATTCTTGTCAGGATAGTTTGTATGCCATTGATCATAGAACTTTCTATAAGTTTCGATAGTTTCTGCATCAACTACAGTAGCAAGTCCAGAATCTACAGGGAATCCGATGTAGCTTTCACCATCATCAAGATCTGTTAAGTCTTCCGTACCTTTTAAAGCCAATTCATAGTTCACAGGCTCATTGCCACTAAAAACAACACGGCTCGCCACATAGCGATACTCATTTGGCTCCATTTCAATAATTTTTGTTTCTAACAAATACGTACCTGGTTCTACAGTTCTAATATACGTATCTGGTTTATTAGGTAATGTTACCAAAGGATCACAGCATGTAATATGACCTGTTGGGAATGTTACAGTCCACATAGGCAATGTATGTAAAGGAAATCCTTTTAGCTCTTTACGGTTAAATAAATCATGATATGGTACAGTAGGTTTTAATTTACCTTCAGAACCTAAACGGTTAAACGTTTGAATCCATTCACTTGTCAATTTAGATTGTTCCATATTACTCCTCTGCTTCGTGTTTACAATGTATATACTCGCCCTCTAACACTTCATATGCTGCTGTTTTACGTATAATTTGTTTAACTAATGTATCTAATTGGGAGCCATTTGTATAGTCTGCTGGTGCATAATAGCGTATACGGTGATGACGCATCATTTTATATACTTTATCTTTGTCCTTTTTAATAGGATCATACACACCTATGGAATGGCCTCCATTAGCATTAACAAGGCTCATGCAAGGAATATCTGTATCACTATCTCCAATATAAATCATATTGCGGAATGGTACACGTTGGTCCTCAGGTTTCACATAATCGTTAACGCCTGTATCATTAATATCTAGAATTCCTTTTTGAATACGGAATAAAAACTGAGTTTTATTCGTATAGTTAATTGCTTGCGCAGGCCACACAGCTACGCCTTTATCATCGAACATGAATGCACTAGCATAGATTTTGGTGAAAGCTCCCTCTTTCGCCATTTCAGTGCCTTCTATCATCTCTTTCAATCCAGAAGAGATAATATAATGCTCAATGCGAACCCCATGTTCTAATCCATATTCTCGAATACGTTCAAACCAAGTGCGAACACCGTCATACAATTCTACTTGATTCCCATATTCCATGAGCTTTTCTTTAGTTACATAAAAGCGACCTACGGCTTCTTGGATCATCTTATACATATAGGCCAAGTTATTATCCATATCATTTTTCTTAGCCAATTGATTAGATTCTTGCCAGAACTGCTTAATTTGCTCCTCATCATAGCCAACAGATTGAATAAAGCCTTGCGCCTGCATATCATCAGGTGTTAAGGTCTTATCAAAATCGTAGCACATGGCAAGGACTGGCATAGAGTCTTCACGAGATACTAGGGATGAATCTTTAGAATCACTTTTGTATGTTATCATACGACACCTCCTTTAACATAGTATAAACATAACAATCGTCGTTCTACCCTCTTATATTCCTGAGGTGTCCCTTTGACAACCCCCTTTGCTATCTATTTTACATGATTCGTCAACGAAATAGGCGTTATATAGCATCGTAATTCCATCTAAAATAGAGTTTCTTGCCTGTAATTTGTATCAATAATCCAGCTTTTTTCCATGCTTTCTTTAATAATTGCCGTTTTTGGAAGCTGTCCAATAAGTAAACTAGAAGTTGTATCATGTAACAAACGATTGTGTCGGACTGCCGCCTGATTTGTATTGGCATAACAATAGCGACAGAAGTGACTACAACTATCATAGGCACCTATATCACCATGTAAATAACAATTACATTCTGGTCTCGCTGGGGTTCGTTTTGGTGCTTTTAACGTAACATTCCAAGCCCGTTCATAACAATCTAAGGTTAAACAACCTTCCGTATTAGCACCTAATTCTTTAAATGCGTCCCCTTCTCCACAGGTTTTAAGGTCCATATTGCAAGAATGAGCAATAGAAACAAGCTCCTTAATAATATTATGTTGTACATCAACACTTGGTCTAAAACCTTCAGGGAAGTTCTGGGCCACCTTATCAAATATATCTAAAAAACTTACAACTACCGTATCCGTGTATCCTTCGAGAGCCTTAGCCATGTTATAAAAGCTTTCAAAATGAAAATCTATTGTGTAGTTATGGGTTAAAATAATAGGATCATAACGCCACACCATGGATTGAGGATTCAGTCTTGTAGATATTTGTTTAAATCCATCTATTACAGAATCTGCTTTTGGTACATAGGGCTCGATATCTGGACCATAAGGGGTTATGGTCATGTGCCAAAACTGTCTATAATCATTTATTTCTTGTAGTAATGGAATGAAAGGCAAAGGATTCTTGGTACAAAAAGCAATACCATCTACCACATCATGATTAATAGGATACCGTGTTATCTGCATTGGATTATAGGGATTTCGTACATCTACAAATCCTTGATGAACACGATTAATCAACCATTGCCCATAAAAGGCAGGAATATCCGTACGTTGTCCCGTCTGTAAAATCATAGTCCTGCCCTTTCATAAAATAAAAATATAGATGTATTATATCATACTCAATATTAATAATTTATGTAGTAAGTGTGATATTTACAGTATGGCACATTCTCATTTTATGGTACTATTAAGTGTATTAAAAATGAGGAGAACAAAAAGATGAACGATATATTTGAAAAAAATCATCCTATGAAGGATGACAAAGAGTTTATTACCTCTTATTGGAGCGATCGAGCGCGTGATTTCGGTTCTTTACGAGCTAAAGAATTAGAAAGCCCTAAACTTAAACTATGGCGCGATGAATTAATGAGCCATATCTTTGACTCTGATCGATCTCTACGCATTTTAGATATCGGCTGTGGCGCAGGTTTTTTCAGCATTATTCTCTCTGAGTTGGGCCATACAGTACATGGTATCGATATTACGCCTAAAATGATTGATGAGGCTAATCAACTTGCTGAGTCTTTACAATCTGATGCTACCTTCTCCGTTATGGATGCAGAAAACCTAAGCTTTGATACTAATACCTTTGATATCGTTGTGGCTCGCAATGTGACATGGAATTTACCGCATCCAGATAAAGCTTATGCTGAATGGTTACGTGTCATCCGTCCTGGTGGTTTAATTCTTAATTATGATGCGGAACACGCACGCAATCATCATGATTTACCACAATCTGTGCATCATGCACATGAACACGTAAGCAATGAACTAAAGGAACGTTGCCACACAATCTACCATATGTTAGAAATTTCATCCTACACACGTCCACAATGGGATAAAGAGCTACTCACTAAAATGGGTGCCAGCTCTGTATCGATTGATCCTACTGTAGGCCCTCGTATTTACAGTGAAGAAGATGAATTCTACATTCCTGTACCTATGTTTTTAGTAAAAGCAATTAAATAGATATTGAATAATAGCTAATAGGTCAGTAAAATCACTATTCCATAATACAAAACCCACTCCATGAAGTATCATGAGTGGGTTTTCTTTATATACTAATAATTTATTAGATTATAAACGTTAATAGCAATAAATATAGTTATTACTAAATATTAATTTCTAAGAAATTACTTTTTAAGATATTAATTTTTAA
>NZ_DXLG01000140.1 GCF_019414865.1 Veillonella sp. | reverse complement strand
TATCGATCTTAAATTTTCAATGTCACAAGTAACTATTACTCTGAATGTTACTCTTGTACAGTATGTGGCCCTAAATCATAACATTAGGCTTACTAAATCAGTTATGCTTGCACAGAGTCAACAATTGCTTTCCACTGAGCAATTTGTTTTTCTTCTCCGGCGATAACAGTTTTACCATTGTTCCGTTGTCTTTCCACACATTCTGGAGCAGTACCAGAATAGTTATTACGGCCAGCTATGCAAGCTTCGATGGAAATAGCATCAAGTATATCTGCATCAAAATGGTCGGATATAGCTTTGAAATCCTCAACGGATAAATCAAGCAATACGCAACCTTTTTCAATGCAATGATGTACAGCATTACCTACGATTTCATGAGCTTCACGGAATGGAACTCCTTTTTTCGCAAGGTAATCGGCCATATCTGTAGCATTAGAGAAGTCATCATCGAGGACAGCTTTCATATGCGCACCATTAACCTTCATGCCGCGAATCATAGCCGCATTAATGGATAATGCAAAGTGTACTGTATCGATAGCATCAAAAATGCCCTCTTTATCCTCTTGCATATCTTTATTATAGGTAAGTGGCAAGCCTTTTAATGTAGTTAATAAACCTAACAAGTGGCCATAGGTACGACCTGTTTTACCACGAACAAGTTCACATACGTCAGGATTTTTCTTTTGTGGCATAATGCTAGAGCCTGTGCAATGAGCATCATCAAGTTCAATGAAGTTAAACTCATTGGTAGACCACAAAATCAATTCTTCGCTAAGGCGGCTTAAGTGCATCATCACAAGAGACGCAAAGGATAAGAACTCAACCACGTAGTCACGGTCGGATACGGCATCCATACTATTTTCGTAAATACGAGAGAAGCCGAGTAGCTTTTGCGTATAGGTTTGATCAATGCCGTATGTAGAACCAGCTAAGGCCCCTGCACCAAGTGGCATGATATCTGCATGTTTGAAGACCATCAACAAACGGTCAAAATCGCGTTCTAGCATAGAGAAGTATGCCATCATATGATGACCAAATAATACAGGCTGTGCCCGTTGTAAATGCGTATAGCCAGGCATGATAACATCGCTGTATTTTTCAGCCGTTTCAATGAGTGCCTTTTGCATATCAACAATGAGCTCGCCCATTTCTATAACAGCTTTACGCACATACATATGTAAATCGACGGCACATTGGTCATTACGGCTACGGCCGGTATGTAAACGGCCACCTGCTTCACCAATATCATCGGTTAAGCGTTTTTCAATATTCATATGAATATCTTCAAGCGCCACGGAGAATGGGAACTCGCCTTTATCGATTTGGCCTTTAATCTTTGTTAAGCCCTCAACAATAGCATCCCGATCTGCGTCGGAGATAATATTTTGTTTTGCTAGCATAGTCGCGTGTGCTTTACTACCTGCAATATCTTCGGCGTACATCCGCGCATCAAAAGCGATAGAGGATGTAAAATCCTCTACCGCTTTATCAGTGCCTTTTGTGAAACGCCCGCCCCACAATTTAGCCATTATTTACCTGCCTTTTCTTTCATCAATGCATTAATTTTAAGAGGTAAACCGAACAAGTTAATGAAACCAGCCGCATCAGCTTGGTTGTATACATCGTCTTCTTCGAATGTTACGAAATCTTCGCTGTACAAGGAGTATGGAGAAGTTGCACCAGCAGAAATAATATTGCCTTTGTACAATTTAAGTTTTACTTCACCAGTTACAGTTTTTTGAGTTTCATCAACGAATGCTTGCAAAGCGTTCATCAATGGTGCGAACCACATGCCATCGTATACGAGTTCAGCATATTTGTTGGCAATGAGTTCTTTATAGTGGTATGTAGCTCTATCGAGGCAAAGGTATTCAAGCTCTCTGTGAGCATACATGATGATGGAACCACCTGGGTTTTCGTAAACACCACGGGATTTCATACCTACCAATCTATTTTCAACGATATCTACAACGCCTACACCATAATGAGCGCCAATTTCGTTGAGTTTTTCTAACAATTGTAATGGAGTACCTTCTTGGCCATCTACGGCTACAGGTACGCCATCTTTGAAGGATACAGTTACATAACCAGCTTCATCTGGAGCTTGTTCAGGAGTATGTGTTACCAAGTACACATCATCTTTAGGAGCATTTGCTGGATTTTCAAGATCGCCACCTTCATGGGACAAATGCCATACGTTTTGGTCCATAGAATATGGATGAGATTTTGTAGCTACAACTGGGATATCGTGTTTAGCAGCGTATTCCATGCAGTCTGTTCTGGATTTCAAATCCCATTCTCTCCAAGGAGCAATGATTTTCATGTTAGGAGCCAATGCTTTGATAGCGAGTTCGAAACGAACTTGGTCATTACCTTTACCAGTCGCACCGTGAGCGATTGCATCAGCGCCTTCTTTTTTGGCAATATCTACGAGGATTTTACCGATCAAAGGTCTAGCGAAGGATGTACCTAATAAATATTTACCTTCATAAACCGCACCAGCTTTTACTGTTGGCCATACATAATCTTTTACGAACTCTTCTAAAGCGTCCACAATGTACGCTTTAGAAGCACCAGATTTGATTGCTTTTTTCTCAACTGCATCATAATCCTCAGGTTGACCCAAGTCTACGCATACGGCGATAACTTCAGCGCCATAATTTTCTTTTAACCAAGGAATGATAACGGATGTGTCTAAACCACCAGAATATGCGAGTACTACTTTATTTGCTTTACCCATGATAACACCTCATAAAAAACTTACTATGTATTTTAACTCATATAATCAATATTATATCAGATAATTGTGAAAGCACCGTGGCATCTAGCTCAACGGTCATTCCCTCTTTCTGACAAAAAATAGTATACACCTGTATAATTATAAATGCAAGCATTATTTTTATTCAATTTAATAATATATTTCGGAACGTAACTATTTATTACAAAAAACATCTCTGTTAGCCAATCACCAATCAACTAACAGAGATGTTACTATAGTTATTTAATTATTCGTCCACAAGTCCCAAGTCTTGTTTGTATGCATAATCTGCTTCGGCTTGTGTAATCATGCCTTGGTCTACCATTTGTTCGAGCACTAATTTTTGTCGTGCCTTAGCCCCTTTATAGTTCGTATAAGGATCTAGGTAGGATGGTGCATTAGGTAAGGCTGCGAGCATAGCACTTTGACCTAGTGTCAATCGGCTTGGGCTTGTCCCAAAGTATCCATGAGCTGCTTCGTAGATACCGTAGTAATTGTGACCATAATATACAGTATTTAAATACATGGTGAGGATTTCTTCTTTCGAGTAGTAATGTTCCATTTCACTAGCAAGAATTGCTTCCTCCACCTTACGACTCATGATGCGTTTTGATGAAAGGAAGAGATTTTTTACTACTTGTTGTGTAATAGTACTACCACCCTCTACCGTTTCACCTGCTATAGTATTGGTATAAAAGGCGCGAATAATACCGAGCACATCAATAGCTCCATGTTTATAGTATCGCTTATCCTCAATAGCGATCAGTGCATTCTTTGTATATTCTGGAATGACATCACCCTTCACCCAATGTTCTTTAGAAACACGTTGATTAAGAGCCGCCTCTACCTTTTCTTTAAATGTAAATATTCGTATGATACGATCCGTACGGCTGAGGGTATCTTCACTTTGTTCTATGCGTTTTTCAACAGTTGTGTGAGCCTTACTTTCACGATTTGTACCTTGAAAGCTATGGTATCCGTCATATATAAACATGGCCAATATGATGACCACCACGAACACCACTAGATTTCGAAGGTAGCGAAACACTTTCATTGCTTTCACCTATTTCATAAAGGACTATAGTATACATACAGTTATTAACTAACAGTATCTACAACGCCTTATATACATATACTACTATAA
>NZ_DXLG01000014.1 GCF_019414865.1 Veillonella sp. | reverse complement strand
GTGGGCTCGGAGATGTGTATAAGAGACAGTTATTGTATTTATTGAATCTGGGTTGAGTCTATTATGCTTATACTGTATTGCGCCAGCATTAATGTATGCTTTTACACCAGATGTTTCGATCATTGATATATTAGATCGAATGATTCTATTGAATCTTATTTTATATTTTGCACCAACACCAGGGGGAACAGGGATTGCAGAAGGACTATTTGTAGTATTGTTTAGTACCTTTGTCCCTAATGGAACGGTTGGTATTGTTGCTGTAGCATGGCGCGTTATGGCAGAGTATTTGCCATTTTTTGTCGGCATGTATGCGGTGTTAACATTATATGGGCGTCAATTTGTAGCCCAAGAAACTTCAACAGAACAATAAGGGAGTGTGTGTTCTATGACTAAACCAAAAAAAGATAAGTTTTATCTGGTGCAAGAAGATATTTTACCAGAAGCGATAAAAAAGACAATTAAGGTAAAAGAAATTTTGAAACTAGGTGAGGTTAAAACTATTAACGAAGCAGTGGAAAAGATGGATTTGAGTCGTTCTGCATACTATAAGTATAAAGATTATGTATTCCCATTTTTTGAAATTGCTCAAGGTAAAATTGTAAGCATTTATGTTTCAATGTCTAATGAATCAGGTATGTTATCTAGTGTGTTAAAAGCTATTGCAGAACGCAATGGTAGTATATTGACTATCAATCAAGACATTCCACTACAAGGTATAGCTAATAGCAGCATTTCCTTTGAAACTAAAGACTTACAAGGTTCATTAGAAGATTTATTATTAGATATTCGCTCTATGAAGGGCATTATTAAAGTAGAAATTTTAGGCCAAGCATAGGCTCATTAAGAGAGTAGGACAATTATGACCACTATAAAAATTGCGTTATTAGGTTTTGGTACTGTTGCACAAGGTACATTTAATTTATTGCAAGATAATGCTGAGTTAATTAGAAATCGCACAGGTGTTAATGTTGAAATTTCTAAAATCTTTGTACGTAATCCTGATAAATATAGCCATATTACATTGCCTGGAACAGCTCAATATGTAACAGATATTGAGGAAGTACTAAAAGATGATTCCATTCAAATGGTTGTGGAATTAATGGGTGGTACAACCTTTGCTAAAGATTGTGTAGAAGGTGCTTTAAAGGCTAAAAAAAATGTAGTAACTGCAAATAAAGATTTGTTAGCAGAATCCGGCCCATATCTATTAGACTTAGCTAGCAAAAACGGCGTAGATTTACGCTTTGAAGCATCTGTATTAGGTGGGATTCCAATTATCCGTACATTATATGAGTCCTTAGCTGGCAACCGTATTACAGAGCTCATCGGTATTATGAATGGTACTACAAACTTTATTTTAACTAAAATGTCTGAAGAAGGTTTAAGCTATCAAGACGTACTAAAGGAAGCGCAAGATCTTGGTTATGCTGAGGCGGATCCTACAGCAGACGTTGAAGGTCTAGATGCGGCACGTAAACTTGCTATCCTTGCATCTATTAGTTTCAATCGTCGCATTTTCTTTGAAGATGTATCCGTAGAAGGTATCACTTGCATTGATACGGAAGATATTAAATTCGGTAAAGAATTTGGTTATAATATCAAGCTATTAGGTATTGCAAAAGAAACTAGTCAAGGTTTATCTCTAAATGTATACCCAGCATTTATTCCTACCACACATCCTTTAGCATCTGTTCGCGGTTCTTATAATGCGATTTATGTAAAAGGTAATGGTATTGATGATGTAATGCTATACGGTCGTGGTGCTGGTAGCTTACCTACAGGTAGCTCTGTAGTATCCGATATTATGGAAGTAGCTAAAAATGTTTCATACAACGAAACAGGTCGATTGAAACCATTCTATTATGACCAAAAGAATATTTACTCCCCTGGTAAGATTCAATCTAGCTATTACTTACGTTTGGAAGTAGATAATAAAACAGGTGTATTAGCTAAAATTTCTGCCAAATTAGCAGAACAAAAGATTTCTGTTTTATCCATCGTTCAAAGAAATATGGATCCAGAAACTGCAGTTCTTGCCATTGTTACATCTAAATGTCCTAGATCTTATATTTTAAATCTTATCGATTCCTTTAACAGCTTGCGTTCCGTTAAGTCTGTTAATAGTGTAATTCGTATTATGGAAGCTTAAACTATGAACACTGTTCGCGTACAAGTACCAGCCACTAGTGCTAACTGTGGACCTGGTTTTGATTGCTTAGGTTTGGCACTCAATCTATACAACATTTTTAGCTTTATACCTGATGTAAAAGCTACAGAATACACCTATACTTTTGAAGGTTTTGGCGCAGACATTTTACGTGCTGAAGATCCTAAAAAAAATCTTATTGGCTTTGCAATGGATCAAGTTTTTGCTACTGCGCAAGAACCAATCCAATATGGACATATTACGTCTGAAACTTTAATTCCTCCATCTCGTGGGCTCGGTAGTAGTAGTACAGCAATTGTAGGCGGATTATTATTAGCTAACGCATTAGTTAAACATCCTCTTTCAAAAGAGGAATTGTTAGTCATTTCAAACCGTATGGAAGGTCATCCAGATAATGTGGCACCTGCTATTTTCGGTAATTTATGCTGTGCTACAGGCTTAAAAACAAAGGTATTAAATACAGTTATCTCTGTTCCATCTGAATTGCATTTTGCCGTAGTCGTACCTGAGGTGATGGTTTCTACAGAATACGCTCGTTCTGTGTTACCTAATCATGTACCATTTAAAGAGGCTGTACAAAATGTGAGCCATGCATCTTTATTTGTAACTAGTTTGATTACACATCAATTAAGCAATTTATCTGTTGCATTAGATGATAATTTGCATGTACCATATCGTAAAACATTAATACCACATTGTGAGGCAGCCTTTGAAGCAGCTAAAGCAGCTGGTGCATATGGTGCAACTATTAGTGGATCTGGTTCCACACTAATTGCCTATGTAGATAAAGCCCACGTACAAGCTGTGGCAGATGCTATGGGTGCTGTATTTACATCTAATGGAATTGAAAATAGAACATATTGCTTAGAAGCCGATAGTACAGGAGCATCAATTATCTAGTTTGTGGTATAATTATAGTGTTAGGCATAGTCCATAACTATAATTGGAGGAAACTATGAACAATATGAAAACAACACTTTTATTAGCGACTTTGACGGCCATTTTAGTGGTCTTAGGTGATATGATTGGCGGTAGAAGTGGTATGATGATTATGTTCGTTATATCCATGGGCATGAATTTTATGTCCTATTGGTATAGCGACAAGATTGTTTTAGCACAATATAACGCACAACAAGTTACGGCACAATCTAACCCTAAATTATATGGTATGGTAGAACGATTGGCTAAAAATGGTAAATTACCAATGCCAAAGATATATATCATCCCTAGTGATGTACCTAATGCATTTGCTACAGGCAGAAATCCGAGTCATGCAGCAGTTGCTGTTACAGAAGGTATCCAACGACTATTAACAGACGACGAGCTAGAAGGTGTTTTAGGACATGAGTTAACCCATGTCAAGCATCGTGATACATTGATCAGTACTATTGCTGCCATGATGGCAGGCGCAATTTCCATGATTGCCCATGTGCTTCAATTCTCAGCTATATTTGGTCGTTCAGATGACCGTGAAGGCTCTAACCCGTTAGAGTTAATAGGCGCCATAGTTATTGCACCTATTGCGGCAGGACTCATTCAAATGAGTATCTCTCGAGCTCGTGAGTTCTTAGCTGATGAGGGGGGCGGAGAGATGTGTCGCAATCCTTTAGCTTTGGCATCTGCCCTTGCAAAAATTGATTACTATTCAAAACATGGTGCATTGCCAAATGCAAGTAATGCAACAGCCCATATGTTTATTATCAACCCTATGGTTGGTATTGGTGAAAGCTTGAGCAATCTTTTTAGTACACATCCTCGTACAGAGGAACGTATTGCAAAATTGAAACAACAAGCAATGAATCCTAAATATAAAGAGAAAGCATTATTTTAATTAATATCTACAGGAGGATATCATGCAAGAAACATTAGTTTTAATTAAACCAGATGCAGTTAAGCGTCAATTAAGTGGTGAAATTCTTAGCCGTTATGAACGTAAAGGTCTTGTCATTAAAGCATTAAAACTTTTACAAGTGCCTCGTGAATTAGCGGAAGAGCATTATGCTGAACACAAAGAAAAACCATTCTTCGGTGAATTAGTTGATTTTATCACATCTGGTCCAGTTCTTGCTTTCGTATTGGCCGGAGACAATGCCATCGTATCCGTACGTGCTTTAAACGGTGCCACAAATCCTGTAGATGCTGCCCCTGGTAGTATTCGTGGTGACTATGCCCTAACAATGGATGCAAACGTAGTACATGCGTCTGATTCTCCAGAGGCTGCTGCTCGTGAAATTCATCTTTGGTTCCCAGAATATAAATAATCTCAAAGTTGAGATCCTGTAGCTTTTCTTTCTACATTTATGTATATCTATAGGAGGTAATACATATGGCAAGTAGTGTTTACACTAAAACAGGTGATGCTGGTACAACTGGTTTATATACCGGTGAACGAGTACCCAAATCCTCTTTACGCGTAGAAGCTTATGGTACAATCGATGAATTACAAGCATTTTTAGGCTTGGCTCGTTCCTATGCTGAAAATCCACGTGTTGCCACTGAATTATATGATATTGAGCGCAACTTATGGACTTTAATGGCTGATATTGCTAGCTTAAATGCTGCACCAGTAATTATAGAACAACATGTTAAACATTTAGAAAAGGTAATAGATCGCTTTGATGAAAAGCTTGAACCTTTATCTAATTTCGTAATTCCTGGTGAGAAACAATCTTCAGCATACTTACATGTGGCTAGAACGATTACTCGTCGTGCTGAACGTGATTTATGGCGTGTATTAGATGCTGGTGAAAGTGTTCACGAATCTAATTTAAAATATTTAAACCGTCTATCCGACCTTTGCTTTATTATGTGTCGTGTAGAAGAGGAAATTGGGGCTGAATAAACAAAAAAAGCTATGTATTTTACATAGCTTTTTGCTCGTTATAGACCTTATTGTGAAATTGTTTGATTTAACACATCATGAGGACTTGGATAGTAGAAGAAAATATGGGGAATTTCATAGCGGAATTTTTCTCTTAACAAATCAGAGAGAGTTGTTTCAAAGTTTATAATTTTATCAGCTCCGAAATCAAAATCTTCTACTAAAACCAATAATTGTGGCTCTACTTGTGGCGCATTTTCTGGTAACGCTTCTGGTGGTAGTGGAACATTTACTACTACACGGGCTGTACCGATATACTTGCCTTGTCCATCGTCGATGGCAACACGATAGGTATTATCCCATAAAGTAGCCATCATTTTAAGTTTCATATTCATAATTTCCATAGTATCGCTCCTTTGTTATACTTATAATGATACTGAAATTATAAATTCTTGTATAGGTGCATTATGAAATCCCAAATTATATTGTGTTCCGGTGGAGCACGCAGTGGAAAAAGTGAATTTGCAGAACGTTTAGCACTTTCTACGGAGGGTCGTAAAGCTTATGTAGCAACAGGACAAGCGTTTGATGAAGAAATGGTTGATCGCATAAAAAAACACCAAGAACGACGTGGTGCGATATGGACAAATTTTGAAGTGCCATTATATCTAGCTAAAGAGTGGCAAAATATTAGCCAATCTGCTGATGTAATTCTTATAGATTGTTTAACTATGTTTACTACGAATCACATGATGGCACATGGTTCTATACAAGGGCAACAAGATGCTAATGACTTGGAAGAGGCTGTACTTTCAGAATTAGAATCATTACTAAATTTAATTGCATCAAGTGATGGGAAAACAGTTATTTTTGTAACTAATGAAATTGGTCTTGGTATTGTACCAGATAATAAGCTAGCTAGATATTTTAGAGATATTGCCGGTCGCGTCAATCGGACAGTGGCAACTGTAGCTGATAAATTATACTTAACTATTAGTGGTGTTACCATTGAATTAAAATCCCAGGAGGTTCATATAAATGGCTAAGAAAATTATGTTCCAAGGAACAAGTTCCAATGTAGGTAAAAGTATTTTATGTACTGCATTATGCCGCATCTTTTATAGAAGAGGTTTTAAAACTGTTCCTTTTAAAGCTCAAAATATGGCCCTCAATTCGTATGTCACTAAATGGGGGGATGAAATTGGTCGTGCTCAAGTAGCGCAAGCTGAGGCTGCAGGCATAGATCCAATTGTTCAAATGAATCCTGTTTTATTAAAACCTACAGGTAATCAATCCTCTCAAGTCGTATTAATGGGCAAGCCGGTTGGTGTCTATAGTGCTAAAGAATACCATACAAAATATTCTTTAACCGCCCTTGATAAGGTAAAAGAATCTATCGACTTCTTGGATTCTAACTTCGATATGATGGTTATTGAAGGAGCAGGTAGCCCTGCAGAGGTAAACCTTAAAGCTAATGATATCGTAAATATGCGCATTGCTAAGATGACTCAAGCTCCTGTATATCTCATTGCTGATATCGACCGTGGTGGTGCTATTGCATCTATCGTTGGTACTTTGGAATTATTAGAACCAGAAGAACGAGATCTTATTAAAGGTATTGTTATCAATAAATTCCGTGGTGATATTAAATTATTAGAACCTGCACTCACATTCATCGAAGAAAAAACAGGTAAAAAGGTAGTAGGTGTTATCCCTGCCATTGAAAACCTTGATATCGATGAAGAGGACTCTGTGGCATTAGAAAATAAACGCAACAGTGGTGCTAAAGAGATTCAAGTAGTAGTTATGCAAACACCTAAAATTTCTAACTTTACCGACTTTGATGCATTAAATTATGAACCAGATGTATCTGTTCGTTTTGTGGGCCCTGGAGATGTTATTGGCAAGCCGGACCTAATCATTTTACCTGGTTCCAAAAATACACTAGCAGACCTTACATATCTTCGTAATTCTGGCTTTGCTGATGAAATTAAACAGCTTGCTGAACAAGGCACACCTGTTATCGGTGTATGTGGTGGCAATCAAATGCTCGGTAAAACAATATATGATCCGCATCATATGGAAGGGGATATTGAAGAGGTTGAAGGTCTTGGTTTAGTAGAATCCTCCACCACAATGAAGGATCAAAAAACTACACACCAAGTAGAATTTAATGTATCTAATCTTCAGTTTTTAAATGGTACATTTACAGGTGAAAAATTAGTAGGCTATGAGATTCATATGGGGGATACTACGCCATTAGTAGATACCGTGAGCCGTTGTTTCACTATTACGAGCCGCAGTGAAGAAGCGGTCAATGTAATTGACGGCTTTATCGATGGCAATCATCAAGTAATGGGGACATATATTCACGGTGTATTTGATAATGATGAATTTAGACGCTTTATTATCAATCAGTTACGCGAACGTAAGGGGTTAGAACCATTAGATGTAGTATTCCATTATTTTGATCACAAAAATGCAGCTTACAATCGATTAGCTGATATTGTAGAAGAACACTTAGATATGGATTATATTATGTCTACCTTGGGTTAGTAGGGGAGATGTATGGAACATTTAACAATTTTACATTGGTTTACAAAGTATAGCTTTGTATGTATTCCAATCTTAGCATTTATATTGGATTTGCTTATTGGAGATCCCAATAGTAAATACCATCCTGTGGCTATAATTGGCCGTATTATATCCTTTTTCGAGGCAGTTCTATATAAAGATACTGATAATGATACAAAAAAACTATGGTACGGCGGTATTGCAGTAGGTTTAATCCTTGTTTCTGTATATATTATAGTGTCTTTGATTCTTTGGCTTGGTGGCGTAGTTGATGAATGGGTAGAATACGCTCTTGAAGTAATTATTCTTTACATTGCTATATCTCCACGCTCACTAGCTGGTGCTGGTTTTACTATTAGCCAATTAATTAAGCAAGATAATATTGAAGAAGCTCGCAAGCGATTATCTTGGATTGTAGGGCGCGATACAGAAGAATTAGATGAAAGCGAAATTACACGAGCTACTGTAGAGACCATTGCAGAAAATACAGTAGATGGCATTATTGCGCCTTTATTTTTCTTCATCATCGGCGGTCCAATGGGGGCAATTCTATATAGAACTGCCAATACTATGGACTCTATGCTGGGCTATAAAAATCAAAAGTATATGTACTTTGGTCGTGTAGCTGCCCGCTTTGATGATGTACTTAACTGGATTCCTGCACGAATTACCTTTATATTATTAATTATTTCTGCATTCTTTTTACGTTTTGACGCAAAGAAAGCTCTCCAAATTGGCTTGCGTGATGCTAATAAGCATCCAAGTCCTAATGGCGGCTATGCAGAAGCACCAGTTGCAGGTGCTTTACATATTCGTTTAGGTGGTTACAATCAATATTTCAAGAAAATGACCTTCCGTGAATACATGGGGGATCCTATTGAAAAATTAAATCGCAACCATATTACACGCACAATTTATATGATGTATTTTACGACTATACTAATGGTTATTATTAGTACAGCCATTACTTATGGGATGAATGTATAATGACACCTTTTTTCATAGCATTACAGTTTTTAACACGTTTAAAAATCGTTAATCAAACAGAATGGTCTGTAGACGACTTTGGTAAATCCGTTGTGGCCTTTCCTTATGTAGGCTTAATTATTGGCCTTATCTTGGCATTATTGTATGGTATATTATCACCGTTTATTCCGTTGGTTCCGTTGATGTTAATCATCGTTATAGCGGAATTCTTGATTACTGGTGGTCTCCATGCTGATGGTTTAATGGATACAAGTGATGGTCTATTTTCAGGACGTGAACGGGAACGTAAGCTGGAAATTATGAAAGATAGCCGTATAGGCTCTTTTGGTGTTGTTGCTTTTGTATTTGTTACACTTTTAAAATGGCAATTATTAACGGCCATTCCTACATCGGAATTTATTCCTATGGCATTGATTATGATGCCATTAATGAGCCGTTGGTCCCTTGTATTGAGTATCAGATCTTATCCGTATGCGAGAAAAGAGGGAATGGGTGCTGCCTTTGCTAACTTAGCTCCAAAGCATGTTATTACGTACAATACAATTTCAACCTTCTTTATGCCTATTGTTATATTAATAATCGGTACGATTTTGTATACCCTTTTATATGGCGCATATTCTATATTCTCTGTAGCTGATGTTGGATATGTTGTAGGACTAGGTGTATTAGTCTATGCTACCTTAGGTATTTTCCAAATCAATATTGTAAGCATGATAATTACCTATATTATCAATCGTTTGCTTAATCGTTATATTGTTAAGCAACTTGGTGGTACTACTGGTGACACATATGGATTTGTTGTAGAGGTTACAGAGGTATTATTACTCTTTGTATATATCATTATCTTGTCCATATTATCTGCTACTGTCGCATCCAATACGACTATGTTTTAATAACGTTCTGCCTAATGGCTTCTTATAAGTTACTGTTTTTATTTAATGTGAAAGGAGTTCAATGTGACCTATTATGTAAGAGCCCCAGGTACATGTGGGGAATTTCTACAAGGTTCTATTAATGGTCAGTCATTCTTAGTGACTTGTCCTATTAATCGATACTCCTACGCATTAAGTAATGTAACACATCCGTTTTCACAGCACTATTGTGCATTACAGCCTAAGTCTGCGAAGGCAAGAGAATTAGTACAGCGATTATTACAAAAAAATAATAAAAACCAAGCTTGTCCACCTGTATATGTACGTTCTGACATCATACAGGGTAAGGGGCTGGCCTCAAGTTCTGCGGATATTTCTGTGACGGCTATGGCAACAGCATTAGCCATGAATTATGATCTATCACTAAAGGAATTAGAGCAAATTTGCTTATCTGTAGAGCCTACAGATGCTTCATTTTATCAAGGTGTTACTCAGTTTGATTATATAAAAGGCACTATTTCCCAACCACTAGGCATGTGTCCTCCATTGAAAATCCTTGTATTTGATGAGGGTGGGAGTATAGATACGATTTCTTTTAATCAACAAGTAGATTTACAAACTAAGATTTTAGAAAAAGAATCAATCATAGAAGAGTCACTGGATTTATTCAAACGGGGATTGAATACACATGATATAAATTTAATAGGTCAAGCAGCTACATTAAGTGCCTTTGGTAATCAACGTATATTGTATAAATCGAATTTATATGATTTTCATGATATTGGTAATTACTACAATAGTGTTGGTACAATCATAGCTCATAGTGGGACCATTATGGGCCTTTTATTTCCAGTAGATTATGGGCGAATTGATGATTGTAAACAAGAGATTATGCGTAAATTACCACAGTTATCCTATGTGGATACTGTAGAAACAACAAACGAAGGATTGACCTATATCAAACGATAATATATTTAATAGAAAGAGAATCGAATGTCTAAGATACATGGGGGCAATATATTTCAGTTTGCCCATGAACAACAAATTGAACCATATGAGGTAATTGATTTTAGCGCTAATATTAATCCTCTTGGACCTAGTCAACGTGGATTGGATGCATTAAATAATCAATTACGTTATATTTCTCATTATCCAGATGCTACAAATGATGATGTGTTAAATGCTATTGCTGATACATATGGAATGGATAAGAATCAAATTATAGTCGGCAATGGTGCAGCTGAGTTATTGTATGCCATTTGTCGGTTACCTGGATATACTGGTGCGTTTGTACCAGCACCAGGATTTTCTGAGTATAAAGAGGCTCTTGAAGCAAGTAAGATTCCTGTACGTGATATTTTTTATCGCCCTCGGGAAGATGATAATGGAAAACCTTATTTTGAGGTACCATATTTGGCATTAGAAACCTTTGCAGCTGAACTAAAAGGGCAAGATGGTCGCATCATTGTATTTTTAGGTAATCCTAATAATCCAGATGGTACATTACTTGATAAAGATCATATTCGCACTGTAGCGAGCATGTTGAAAGATGCAAATAGCTTACTTGTTATAGATGAATCATTTATCGATTTTGTTGGAAATGATCCATTACAAGATAATGAGCATTCTATGCGCTCTTTAGTAAATGAATTCGATAATGTCATCGTGGTTCATTCTTTCACAAAATTTTATGCTGTACCAGGCCTTAGAATTGGTGCTGCTTATGGTAACGAAAAATTAATTAGTCAACTACATCAATATATTCCTAGTTGGTCTGTAAATACATTAGCCCAAGCTTATACAGAGGCTGCTTTGAATGATGTTGATTATATAAAAAGAACAAAGCAAAAATTAAATGAGGAAAGAGCATTCATGTATGATGCATTAGATGTGATAGAGGGGATTACCGTATATCCACCTTCCGCCAATTTTATCTTGTTCAAAGTAAATCATGACGGCATTACAGCTAACACCATTAATGAAAATCTGAAGAAATATAATATGATCGTACGCAATTGTGATACTTATGTAGGTCTCAATAATCAATGGGTACGCATTGCTATTAAAGATCAAGATACTAATATCAAATTAGTAGAGAAACTAACAGATATTTTGAAAGTATAGGAAGATTATGAAGACATTATATATTGTGCGCCATGGCGAAACTGATTGGAATAAAATGGGGAAATATCAAGGCATTACAGATGTTCCTCTAAATGAAAACGGTTTAAATCAAGCTAAAGCCTGTGGTGAAGCTCTTAAAGATATTACCTTTGACCGTATATTATCCAGTGATTTAAGCCGTGCTTTGGTTACAGCTGAAACTATTAGAGGTAATCGCACTACACCTATTACAGTGGATAAACGATTACGAGAGCTTAATTTTGGTGACTGGGAAGCTATGCTATTCTCAGATATCGAAGCACGCTGGCCGGGCCTAATTGATGAGATGTATTTGAGACCTCATCTTGTCAAAGTTCCAAATGGTGAAAGCTTTAAAGATTTACAAGATCGTGCATGGGCAGGCCTTGAAGAATTTCTCAATGAAAACGATGAAGAGGAAACACTTTTAATTGCATGTCACGGCGGAACTATTCGAACATTATTGTGTAAATTATTAGATATTTCAATTAGTCATTGTTGGAATTTTAGCCAAGGTAATACGGCTATCAACCGTATTTTCTATAATGGTATGGGCGAATATGATCATAATATTTTGAATTTGCTCAATGATACGGCCCATGTTGAGTTACTACAAGGACATGTATAATGCGACTCGATAAATTATTAGCTAATAAAGCCTACGGTAGTCGAAAAGAGGTCCATCAACTCATAAAGGATCAGAGAGTTACCATTAATGGTGAAGTAGCAAGAAAAAAAGATATTCATGTATATATTGAGTCTGATGTCATTGCAGTTGATGGTCAAATTGTTAATACCAAACAACATTACTATGTTAAATTTCATAAGCCTAAAGGTTATGTTACTGCTGTAGAGGATGCAAGTCATCCTGTCGTAATGGATTTATTGCCCCCTGAATATATAAAAATGGGCGTGGTCCCTGTGGGAAGATTAGACAAAGATACAGAAGGCCTACTTTTACTTACCAATGATGGTGTTTGGGGACATTCTATTATTAATGGCAATAAGCATGTAGCAAAGGTTTATTACGTAGAATTCGAAGGTGAGTTAACCGAAGAAGGCATTCAACGTATTAAGGAAGGTATCGTCCTAGGCGATGGAACCCATTGTAAGCCCGCTTTAATTGATATTTTATCTCCCAAATCTGTACATATCACAATTGAAGAAGGCAAATATCATCAAGTAAAACGTATGATTGGTGCTGCAGGTGGCACTGTTACCTATTTAAAGCGCCTAACCATAGGTCATATAGATTTAACCGGTATTGAAGAGGTTGGTTCTGTACAAGACTTAACCCCAGATGATATAGAGGCTTTCAAAAAATAGCATAAAATTCTATTCAATATAGGTATTTTATGGTAAGATTAATTGTACTTTATAGACTAGGAGCATGATTATGAATGGTTTAAATCTGCTACAACAGTATATTAAAGAGCAAGAATTAACAGGCGTCATTTTGATGAGCCCTATAAATTTACATTATTTTGCTGGTTTTACTGGTACAACAGGCTTTGCTATCATTACACAAGATAAAGCTTTTATGATTACCGATTTCAGATATACTGAACAAGCTACAAAACAATGTGAAGGGTATACAGTTATTCAATATGAATCCTCTGTTATGGATACTCTTGTAGACATATTCAATGAACATCATATTCACGAAGGTTTATTTGGTATTGAAGGCAAACAAATGCCTGTTGATACATACGAAACCTTATGTGATACATTAGATGAACGCTTTAATTTTACGTCTATCAATTTTGCTAAACTACGAGCAGTTAAGCGTGAAGATGAATTGGAATTATTGCGTAAAGCAGCTAATATTGGTGATGAAGCTTTCGCCGCATTTCTACCACAACTAAAGGTAGGAATGACTGAAAACGAAGCACGTATCATATTAGAATCAGAAATGTTAAAACGTGGTTCTGAGGAACCTTCCTTTGCAACTATTGTAGCTTCTGGTAATCGGTCTAGTATGCCTCATGGTGTAGCCAGTGATAAGGTCATCGAAGTAGGTGATTTTGTTACCTTTGACTTTGGTGCCGTATATAAGGGGTATCATTCCGATATGACTAGAACTATTGTAATGGGGCCTGCCTCTGAATTACAAAAGAAGTTATATAGTATAGTTTTAGAAGCACAAAAACGTGGCGTAGCTGCAGTTCGAGCTGGTATAACTGGCAAAGAACTTGATGCAGTATGTCGTGATTATATTAAAGAACATGGATATACCAAGGAATTTAATCATGGTACTGGTCATGGCGTAGGTCTTGAGATTCACGAAGAACCAGTAGCGAATACTAAATCCGATACGGTATTTACAGAAAATATGATCATTACGGTAGAGCCTGGCATTTATATTACAGGTACTATCGGATTGAGAATAGAGGATAGTGTCATCGTCAAATCTGACGGCTATGAGGTGTTGACACATAGTCCAAAAGAGTTAATTGAAATAGGTATTTAGAAGGAGAAGAGTTAGATGATTTCCAGTAATGATTTTCGTCCAGGTGTAACCGTTGAAATCGACGGTAATGTATGGCAAGTAGTTGATTTCCAACACGTTAAACCAGGTAAAGGTGCTGCATTCGTACGTACTAAAATGAAAAATTTGCAAACTGGTTCTGTAGTAGAGCGTACTTTCAATGCAGGTGAAAAAGTGCCTAAAGCACATGTTGATCGTCGTCGTATGCAATATTTGTACGAGTCTGATGGCTCTTACACATTCATGGATAACGAAACATATGATCAAGTTGAACTTAACCTTGAACAATTAGGTGATGCTAAAAACTTCCTTCTTGAAAATATGGAAGTATCCATCATGTTCTTCCAAGGTATCGTTATCGGTATCGATTTACCTGTAGCTGTTGAACTTCGCGTAGTTGAAACAGATCCTGGTATCCGTGGCGATACTGCTACTGGTGGTAACAAACCAGCTGTATTGGAAACAGGCTACACTGTAAAAGTACCTCTCTTCATTGAAGTAGATGATGTACTTCGTATTGATACTCGTACAGGTCAATACATCGAACGTGCCTAATACGTATTGATATGTATTGGGGCAAGATCTTTTCATGGAATCTTATTCCCCATATATCCTAACATTTGCACTGTAAGCACTTGTCGTCTATGTAATTATATATAGGGACAAGTGCTTTTTTTGAAAGAGGCCAGTATGACCAAGAAAAATACTGAACTAGAGTCGGGTAAAATTAAGATTAGTGAAGATGTATATGCTACGATTGTCACCATGGCAGCACTTGAAACAAAAGGTATACATCATATGAGCTCCACCTTTAATGATGGTGTTAATACCTTCTTTAGACGTAAATCTGATCATGAAGGTGTAAAAATATCATTTAATGATGAAGGTGCTATTTCCGTTACATTATATGTGTGTATTCAATATGGATATCGTATTCCTGATGTGGCCTTACGTTTACAAGAACGTATAAAAACAGCTTTAGTTTCTTATACAGAAATTGAAGTACAAACCATTGATGTAGTGGTACAAGACATTGTATTTGATGATTTAGTAACACCATCACAGCCTTAGGAGGGTATCTATATGAGTTCAGACAATCAATTAAACTACGGATTAGATATGGATACCATAGATATTGCAGACTCTGTCATCATTGATGTAGCAACAAAAACATTGGCTACGATTCCAGGTATTCATTCTTTAAGCCCTCGCTTTTACGATGAATTAGTAGAGGGAATTACACATGCCTTTGGTCAACGCAGTTTACCAGGTATCAATGTTAAACATCGTAAAGGCTTTATTGAAATCAATATTTATATTAAAGCATTGTATGGGTACAATCTAATTGAGTTATCCAAACAATTGCAGTTAGAAATCAAACAAACCTTAAAAAATATGCTTGATCTTGACCATGTTAAGGTAGATGTTCATATTGAAGGTATTGTTAAAGAAAAGGAGCCAACTCTACATGGTAATTAAGCGAAATCGACGTGAAGCACGTCAATACGCATTTCAAATGTTATATGCTAATGAATTTCATGTTGATCAAAATGATGTGCAGTTTCCAGAAGGGCACATGCATAAATCAATGGATAAAGCCTATGCTAATAGCATCATAAATGGTGTATTATCCGCTTCTGAAACTATCGATGCCACATTACAACCATTCTGTAAATCACGTAAAGTTGAAAACTTGGATAAAGTTGACCGTGCTATTTTACGTATTGCTCTATGGGAAATGACAAATGAAGCTGATCCTTTGGAACCATCTATAGCTATCAACGAAGCTATTCAGTTAGCTAAAGATTTTGGTTCTGATTCTTCCTATAAATTAATCAACGCAATTTTAGATGCATATAATAAGAGTAAATAATGAAACGATATTACTTAGGCATTGATACTAGTTGCTACACTACAAGTTGTGCCATTATAGATAGCGACTTTCACATAGTTGGTGAAGCTCGCAAAATATTAGAGGTCAAACAAGGTGAGCGAGGACTACAACAATCAAATATGGTCTTTCAACATACAAAGGCATTGCCTAAGTTGATATCTGAATTGCCACAGCTTCCTATTAGTGGTATTGGTGTTAGCGGGTTTCCTAGACGTGAGGAAAATTCCTATATGCCTGCTTTTATGGTGGGGCTAGGATACGGACAGTCTCTTAATCATTTGATGAATGTACCGCTACACGTTTTCGCACACCAAGAAAATCATATTTTAGCAGCACTACGAGAATTAAAAACAATTCCCAGTGAACCATTCTTAGCACTTCATTTATCAGGTGGTACTACAGAACTCGTGTATTGTCATTATAAAGGTGAAGGGATATTTGACTCTCATATTATCGGTGGATCTAAGGATTTACAAGGCGGTCAATATGTGGATCGGATTGGTGTAGCTATGGGCTTACCATTTCCTGCTGGCAAACATCTAGAAACATTAGCATTACAAACTACAGAATATGAGCCGTTACCATCTTCTGTAAAAGAAGGTTGGATTAGCTTTGCTGGTCCATGTAGTGCGGCTATGCGACGAATTACAAATTCTATGAATGATATAAATAAGTCTAATTTGGCGAGAGCTGTATTCACCTCCATAGGAAATGCATTAGAAAAAATGATTACCTATCATTTACAAAATAAACCTGTTCGAACATTAATTGCCGTAGGTGGTGTAATGAGCAATAGTTTACTTCGTCAACGTATGGAGCATTATTGTAGACGTAATCATCTTACATTACATGTAGCACAGCCACAATTTTCTGTTGATAATGCCACTGGCAATGCTTTTGGCGCTGCTTTTTTACAAGAATCTAGAGGGTAATCGTGAATGTATTAACCATTACACAATTAAACAATCTTATAAAGCGCACCTTAGACCGTGAATATCTCCTTAAGAATGTCTATGTTAGCGGTACCATTATTAACGCAAAGCGCCATAGTAGTGGCCATATGTATTTCTCGTTAAAAGACGAAGAATCCGCTATTGATGTTACCATGTGGTCTAGCACCGTAATGCAAAAGGGACTTGCTAATGCCATTCAAAATGGATTATTAGTCACTGTAAAAGCATCTGTTAATTTTTACAATAAAATGGGCCGTTTAAATCTTATTGCATCAGATATGCAAATAGGCTCTAAAAGTCCATTACAACTTGAATTTGACGCGTTAAAACGGGAGTTAACGGCGCTAGGATACTTTGATGACAGCCACAAACAAAGTCTTCCGTACATGGCAAGTTGCATAGGCATTGTTACATCTCAATCTGGTGCTGTATTACATGATATTTTACATGTCAGTGAGAGACGTAACCCACTAGTGCAATTTAAATTATTCTCCGTTCCTGTCCAAGGCAATACTGCGGGACCTGTTATTGCAAGAGGTATTGCTGCTGCCGATGCTGATCCCGATGTAGATGTTATCATCGTTGGTCGTGGTGGTGGATCTATGGAAGATCTATGGTGTTTCAATGATAGATCTGTTGTAGAGGCGATTTATAATGCTAATACGCCAATTATTTCAGCAGTAGGTCATGAAACAGATTATACCTTATGTGATTATGTTGCAGATGCTCGTGGAGCAACACCTAGTCATGCTGCAGAAATGGCAGTGCTTCCTATAACGACATTACAAGATCAATTGTCAGAAAAAGAAGAGTATCTACATGAGTTTATACGATATACATTACAACAGAAACGTACCGATTTAACATTGCTCTTTAATCGTAGATTAGGCATTCCAGCTCTACAATTTCTACATAAACAAAAAACACATTTACAAGAGCTTTCACAGTCATTAACCAATGCTACAAAAGAACGATGCAATACAGAGAAACATAGTCTAGCATTGTTAGCTCAACAATTAGAATCTCTTAATCCATTACAAATGATGGTAAAAGGATTTGCAAAGGTTGAACATAAGGATAAACATATTACGTCTGTTACGCAATTACATCCAAAGGATGATATACGAGTTACACTTGCTGATGGGTATGTTACTGCTACGGTAAAGGAGGCGCACAAAGATGGCCGCATCACTAAAAAGTTATGAGAAAAAATATAAAGCCTTAGAGGATATTGTTAAACAATTAGACGATGGTGATATGACTATCTCTGAGCTTTTAACGCAATATAAGAAGGGCTTAACATTAGTAAAAGAATGTGCAGAAATGCTTGATTCTGTAGAAGATGAAGTACAACAAATTATCGAAGAAGTCCGCATCAGCGAATAAGGAGATTCTATGTTCAAAGACTATTTAGCGTCTAGCAAACAACATATTGAACAATGGTTAGGTGAAGTATTAACTAGCCCAAATCGAGAATTTAAACCCCTTTATGAATCTATGAATTACAGTTTAATGCAAGGTGGCAAACGAATCCGACCAATCTTATCTAAAGCTGTATTAGAAATGCTTCATAAAGATCCAGCTGATTATAAGGAATTTCTATGTGCTATGGAGTGTATCCATACATATTCCTTAGTACATGATGATTTACCAGCCATGGATAATGATGATTATCGTAGAGGTAATTTAACAAATCATAAAGTTTATGGTGAAGGTATGGCTATTCTAGCAGGTGACGGTTTATTGACCTATGCCTTTCAATTAATGACCGCTAATGAGACGGCTACAGCGCAGGAAAAACTTGATGCCATTCAATGTGTGGCTACGGCTGCAGGCCCTGAAGGTATGGTCGGAGGTCAAGCCTTCGATATGCTTAGTGAAGATAAACATATACCACTAGAGGAGTTAAAGGTTTTACACCGAGGAAAAACTGGGGCTTTATTTAATGCATCTGTAGAATTAGGGCTCATCTTAGGCAATGCAGATACAGCTACGAGAACAGCACTTATGGAATATGCAAATTGTTTGGGATTGTTATTCCAAATTACTGATGATATTCTAGATGTAACTGGTACTATTGAAGAATTAGGAAAAACACCTGGTAGTGATATTCGCCAACATAAATCTACCTATGTATCTTTACTAGGTTTAGATGAAGCTAAGAATCAAGCTTCCTTAGTTGGTAAACAAGCTCATGATGCACTAAATTCCGTTTCCTATGATACATCTATTCTGGCTGCTCTAATTGATTATCTTTTAGAACGCACTAATTAATTATTACGACCTGTAGAAGGTATAAATAATGATTGATATATTACCACAAATAGCACACAACTACATAGCGCAAGCCGCATTTTGGGGTTGGTTTACAGCTCAGGCTATCAAATTCGTATGGCAACTAGTTCGGCATGGTAAATTTCGTCCAGAACGATTAGTCGGATCTGGTGGTTTCCCAAGTTCGCATACATCCTTTGTAATCGCTACAACCACGGCTATATATCTAAAAAATGGAGCATCTGATCTTTTTATTCTATCCTTAGTATTCTCTATCGTAGTCATGTATGATGCATCTGGCGTACGTTTAGAAGCTGGTCGTCAAGCTCAAATTCTAAACCAAATTGTAGATTATTTTACAAAGAAAAACATACCTGTTGTCATTACTCGTAAAGAGGCCTTGAAAGAGTTATTAGGCCATACACCAATAGAGGTATTTGGGGGATTAATTCTTGGCATTCTTGTAGCATGTATTCAATTTTATTATATTTATAATGGTGTCATATGAGCAGTAAAGAACGTTTAGACATACTCCTTGTTAATCGAGGACTTTTTGAAAGTAGAGAAAAAGCCAAAGCAGCCATAATGGCTGGCCAAATCTTTATGGATACAACGCGTATTGATAAAGCGGGTACAAAAATTCCTGTAGATGCTAATATCGTAGTAAAGGGTAACACCTTACCTTATGTTAGTCGTGGTGGACTAAAGTTAGAAAAGGCTATTCAAACGTATCCTATCGATTTACAAGACGCTGTTATGGTCGATATAGGTGCCAGCACTGGTGGTTTTACAGATTGTGCTCTACAAAATGGAGCAGCTAAAGTATTTGCTATCGATGTAGGCTATAATCAATTAGCTTGGAAGTTACGTCAAGACCCACGTGTTATCAACATGGAAAAGCAAAATATTCGCACTGTCACACCAGAACAATTAGGTGAACTGGTTGACTTTATTTCCATAGATGTAGCATTTATCTCTTTAGATAAAGTATTGCCTGTAGCTACTACATTGTTAAAAGATACAGGCTCCCTCGTTGCTTTAATTAAGCCGCAATTTGAAGCTGGCAAAGAAAATGTTGGCAAAGGTGGTATTGTGCGCGACCCGGAAATCCATAAAGAGGTTTTACATCGTATCTTACACGTTGCTCATGATTGTGGATTATATGTTCATGGATTAACTTTCTCACCAATTAAAGGTATGGAAGGTAATATTGAGTTTTTAGGTTATTTTAAAAAGTACGAAGAAGGGGCTTTAACCATTGATGATACTTTAATCGATACAGTGGTTGCAGAGGCTCATTCATTATAGGAGATTACTATGCGTATCGGATTTTTCCCTAATATGGGGAAAAGCAATATTATGGCAGTTTTAAAAATGGCTGCACATATTTGTAAAGATGAAGGTATCGAAGTATTCTTGCCAGATGATCTCGAATCAGATGCACCTGCACGAGTACTTAAGATTCCTGAAACTCACATTTTAAGTCGTCCAGAAATCTTTAAACAAATAGATATTGCCTTTAGTTTTGGTGGTGATGGTACCATCATCCATTTGGCACGACAAATTTACCCATACAATGTACCTGTTTGTGGTATTAATCTTGGTGAGTTGGGTTTCTTAAACCAAATCGAAGTTCACCAAATGCAAAGTCATATTAAACGTATTGCCAAGGGTGATTATAATATCGAAAAACGTGGACATTTATATGCGTATATTGACCGCAATAATGGTAATGAAGAAGAATTAGTACCTATCATTAATGAAATAGTTATTACCCGTGCAGAACCAGCTAAAATGGCACGTATCAATATGTCCATCAATAATCAACATACACAAATGTATCCTTCTGATGGCTTGATCATTTCTTCTGCCACAGGCTCTACAGGATATAATCTATCCGCAGGTGGTCCTATTATGAAGCCTGATAATAGATCAATTATTGTGACTCCTGTAGCACCACATCTTATTCAAGGCGTTTCTCTTGTATTGGAAGAGCATGATACAATTCAAATCACCATGCCAGAACGAGAGCCTCAATTACATATCTGTATAGATGGTACATTTGACTATACGTTTACCAATAAAGAAACATTACATATAAGCTCCAATCCAGTATATTGCTTATTCGTACGTTTTAAAGATCAATGTTTCTTTGGTACATTATTTAAAAAATTAGCCTCTCGTCGTGACGAGTTATTATAATACTAAAATCTCAAGTGGGGTGATTTTGTGATTAACATTAACAATGCTGTTCAGTTTCAACATTTAATCTGGGATCGAGTAATGAAACACGCTAATGTTGTAGTAGATGCAACATGTGGCAATGGCCATGATTTATTGTATCTAGCAGAGCGAGCAAGAAAAGGCTGTCATTTATATGGCATCGATATCCAAATGAAAGCTATTAATAGTAGCCAAGAGTTATTGCAGTCAAATGATATAGCTGAAGATGTGAGCCTAACATTTATCCATGACTCCCATGATCGTGCATTAGTTAATCAGTTAAAAGATGAAGTAATTGATTTAATGATTTTTAACCTAGGATATTTACCAGGTGGCGATCATCAAGTTATAACTAAACCGCATCAAACAATTGACGCTATAAAAGAGGGTTTAGAGAAATTATCTAAATCTGGAGTTATCACAATTGTTGCTTACCCTGGAACAACAGAAGGGTTAGAAGAAATGCAGATCCTTAAATCGTATTTATCAGATTTAGAACAGAAATTGTATAATGTATGTCATTGGCATCCAATGAATCAAATAAATAATCCACCTG
>NZ_DXLG01000139.1 GCF_019414865.1 Veillonella sp. | reverse complement strand
GGCATATGTCCAAGCCATACCGATGACATACCGACTTCTTCTGGTGTTTCAGATGAGGTGGTAAATAATACATCCCCGTATTTCACCTCATTTTGTGTTGTATCTATTTCTACTTTATCAGTCATAGTTATATCTGAGACTGTATTTTGAAATACATTTAAATATGTAATATATTGTGCCTCACCATGCCCAAAGTCTTCTTTCGTTTTACCTGATAATCCGGTATATGTTGAGCCAATACTACCTAACTTACGCTGTTCCCAATCTTCAGTAAATCCCGGAAATCGTAATTTAGGTACTCTCCGTTTTTCTTTACTCATCATAACCTCGCTTTTCTTTTATCATAACAACACTACCTTTCATTAACATAAGAATCTGCAAATTTATATAAAGCTGCCACAAGTTCATTACCATATTTAATTTTATTAAGGCTTACAATATCCGCATCTTGTGCTTTTGCTTGATATTCTGCACGTGCATCTTTTTTTAGCTTACTAATTCTACCAGTACTATCTAAATCCTGTTTACCAGCCGTATGTCGAGAAAATAGATCTAATATTTCGTCATTACTAATAACATCAATGATTCCCCATTTTAAGCGGAAATCAAAAATATCATCTTTCATAATCATCGTATTTACATCATCGATGACTTCCAAACTAGTTAACTTTACAGGATATTGGATTTCTTTTCCTTCTGGTGGATACGTGCCTTTATAGATTGCATCAACTGCATTATTGATTTGTTTTGCATATTGACGATCATCTAAAGCCATTGCAAAATCACTAATTTTTTCACGATAATCTGCAGCAGCATCCATACGGTTTTCATGAACAGCATTCATTAATGCTTCAATCAATTCAGTGAGATAATCATAGTTAACACTAATTTGTTTTACATGTATCATGCGTAGTTCAATTTGAGCAACTGGTACATCATGATTTTCAGCAATACGTTCTTTTAAGTCGTTATACAAAGATGTGGTTAACATTTCTTCTTGTTCAGGTGTCATCCCAAGCAATGTAACAAGTTCATCTGGATTATCATAATCAAATCCGATGTCTTCTCCATTAACAACATCTGGATCATATTGTTTTAGCTTTGACATTCCAGCACTATATGTACGCATAAGATTAAACATTTCTTCTTGCTTAGCTTCGCTAGCAGGAACTTCTGTAAAATTATCTGTCATATCTGCAAGACGATTTACCACTTGTTTTACTTCTTCAAATTGTTCTTTGAAAGGTTTTGCTAAAACACCAGTATCAATTAATGCCTTTGTATCAACTAATGTTTCTTGTACATCAGCAGAGTGCTTGTTAGCATATATACTTAAGGCTCGGTTCATGAGTTCTTCGTTTTTAGCTGGCCATCTATAATTGACTATACGGCCCCACGGCTTGCCTTGATTATCAGCAATACGATTTGTTCTCGAATACGCCTGGATTAACAATGCATCCTTTAATGTACGATCCACATACAGTGTATTTAGTTGCGGTGCATCAAAACCAGTCAATAATTGATCCACAACGATAACAATATCTAAATACTGCCCATCTTGTGCTGTACGATTTAAGCGTGTTGTTAAATCTTGTGTATAACCTGATACGTCATCTAGTCCAAAGCTCGTACCAAACATTTTATTATAATGTTTCATAGCACGTAATAAACCATCATTTGTAGTTAATTGGTTATCACTATTATTGGTACTCATACTGAAAGTAATACCCACTTTTAACGTTGGTAACCCTTGCTCTACACGTTCTTGATTCACTCTTTCAAATTCATCAAAGTACATTAAGGCCATTGGTGTACTTGCTCTATTCCCACCTACATGTGTAGTAAGCATCGCGTTATAAGCACCATCATTAGAACGATTCCTCCAATTTTTAAAGATATCTTCTACAACCAACTTTACGTGATCTTGATTATTATCATAAAAACTAGGCTCTATCATATCGTCCATATCATTATCAGTAAGATTAGCAATCTTTCGTTCAATATCGAGATCATTCCAATCAGGGTATTTATCTTTATAGAACTTTGGTAGGTATTCAAGTTTCATTTTGTCTTCCGCAATAGTGGTTTCAAAATCCACTTTAAAACCTAATACATTTTTATCTGCAATGGCTTCACGAATAGTATACGCATGTAATAACTTACCAAAGACCTCATGAGTCTTAGTACCTTTTTTACCAACCACCTTATCAAACATAGGTGTTCCTGTATAGCCAACCCAAGCAGCACCTTTAAATACTTTTTGTAAGTCCTCGAAGCTTTCACCACCGGTAGACCTATGGGCCTCATCTACAATAAACACAAAGTTCTTATTAGGTACCACAAAGTCTTTACGATTAATGAGAGTATTTAGTTTTTGTACAGAGGTAACAATGATGCCATACCCTTTTTCATTTAATTTTTTCTTTAACGCTGAAGTATTTTCTGTCCCTCCAACGGTATCGAATTGTTTACCATCAATATCAATAGAACCTTCAGGGTCATACGCTTTATAATTTGCTTCAGTTTGTTTTGTTAATGCGATACGGTCAACGACGAATACTACCTTATCTACATTTGGCATGCGACTTGCTAGCCATGCAGTTTTGAAACTAGTAATCGTTTTACCAGATCCTGTTGTATGCCAAACATAACCTAATTTATTAATTGGTAAATCGAAATCAGCGCGTTTTAATTCATTTAAAACTGCTTTTGTGGCATATACTTGATAAGGGCGCATAACCTTAAGCATTTGTTTATTCTTGGTACCATCAAGAATAGTAAATAATGTAGACATTTGATGCGCCATGGGTATGCTAAGGAACATATCTGCAAAGGTAGTCCAATTACGAACAACCTTGTTATCATTAGGATTTTGCCATTCAAAAGCAAAGTCTTTATTAAACAGATCCGCCGTAGTATTAGCCATATATTTAATTCTATTTGGCGTCATTGCAACTAGAATTTGAACTGTTGAGAAAATATCACTATACTGTTTTTCCTGAATATATTGATGCATTTGATTTAATGCCTCATCTACAGAATGTTTTACAGATTTTTCCTCAATTTGGATAATTGGCAAGCCATTAATGAGTAGTGTTGTATCAAAACGACGTTCTGGGCGACCCGCAATTTGTGGTTCTCTCTTAACTTGGCTAACCACTTGATAAACAGTATTACCTGCCCCAATTTGTTTTTGATCAAATACTGTTAAAAATACATGGCGTCCATCATCTAAATCGACTTCTACTTGGGATACTCCATTAATACCATATAGAAACTGTCCTGCTTGATATGGTGTATACAGTTCATTAATTACCTTTTGAACTTGTTTAAATTCCGTATCACTTAATGGTTGTGTCAGTTGATTTTGATTTAATTGATACAAAATCTTTCGAAAGTTATCCCAAAGAGCCTCTGTTGTTTTTATAGTTGGCTCATATTTCCAAAGTTTACTTTTATAAACTTTCATGTTACCGTAAGCATCCATTGTATCGCCTATTTGATTAGACTTAGCTACATTAGTCACAATCCCAGTTGATAATTGCTCAATTAATTTATTTTCAAATTCTAGCTCTGTCATATTAGTTTACTCCCTGTAACATAATAATTGCTTTACGATATGTGTTATCTGCCACACGCTGTTTTAATGCTTTTAGACGTAATTGTTTAAAATAAATATCCCCCATAATACGTTGTGTTTCAATTGATGGTAGTCTTGGTAACTGTATTTCTTTTAATAAGCTAAGACTATATCGTACAACCTGACTCCCCTGTAAGTTCTGTTTAAACTGCTTTTTAATTTTAGGATTCTCATTAATCAAATAAGCCATATATTTTTTGTCTATTGGTGTATTTAACGGTTCCATTCGAACATAATTTTGAGTAAAAAGATAACCGTCATGATCCTTAGTAACAAGTGTAGCC
>NZ_DXLG01000138.1 GCF_019414865.1 Veillonella sp. | reverse complement strand
CTCATATACCTTTTTCCATATGAATAATCGCTCTTCTTTTGTAAACATATCCTTCTTTATTTTTATGGTATTATTTGACTGTATGCAGACTTTTCCATGTACACAATATTATGCTCCTGTCCAAATATCTTCTTTGCCGCCTCTTTCTTTATCGCACAATATCTTCCTGTACGATACGGATTCTTTTGATCTGATCCATCCTCGACTTCGATAATAAAACAGCCTCCGTCATCTATTATCTTTTTGCAATTGTCACATACTCCGCCCGTGCATATATGATGCGGTGCCTGCCCTTTGATGTTATTCCCTAATAAAGCAATCCCCATCTCTTCGCCACATATCATGCAGACTTCTATAGACGGATTCAATCCGTGCTCTGGATGTAATGTAATACCATCTTTCATTTTCTTTCCTCCTTTGTTTTTAATATTGTGTGAGATCGCCGGAATCGAACCGACCTACTGCACCATGAATCCCATAAAGCAAATGCTCCGATCTTCGCAGACGGGAGCATTCTGTCTAAAGCACAAGAAAATTAATGAAGAAATTTTTCTCACTTACGCCATAGCATCTAAAATAGCTATCAGCACTATTTCTATGACAAACATAATAGAAAATATCTTAAATGCCTTTTTCATATCGCTATCTCCTCCTTTTTATTTTTTTTTAGTTCCACAATAAACTGTTCCGGCTCTGCTCCGACCTACGTTCCACCTACAACCGCAGGCCTTAGCCCAAGGCGCCGCCTACTCCCCCTCTATGGCAGCCTGTTCGTACCTACAAATCCAATCTCCATCTATACAACTATCACTACGCGATAATAAACATTTATCCTTATAACAATCATAAAAAATACACCTATCACAACTGTAATCCTTAACGTCTACACAGCTAACTACCTTAGCATATACTATTCCATCACTACCTTCTATTCCTTTCACCCCAAAAATAGAACCTTCTACCTCCTTACTCAAATCTAAGTCAGGCGCAAAATCATATACGTTCATGTTGTTTATGTTTTAATTGTTATACATTCCGCTTGAAAAAAAAATACTCACATAATGCAGTCTTTAACCCTTACCTACAGAATGCTGTTTTAAAACGCTGATCTGTTGAATTTTGTGGGAAACCCCTACAAAATGCTGTTTTAAAACGCTATAAGTCTTGATTTTGTTGGTAGGGAGTGCCCTCCCTCTCCCCCTCTCCAACTCCCGCTAATCCTCCGGCTTTCCGCATAGAACCCACGCCCTACCGCCTCACTACCGGCATACGGAGAGCGCTACAAGCTTATACTCTGGCATGAAGTGTGGGGTATTTGGAGGTAATATTATTCCATAGAGAGAATAGAGAGTCTTCAGCCCACGCCCTACCGCCTGCTCCTCCTATCAAGATAGATATTTAAACCTATAATCAAAGCCAACAAAGAAAAGCAAAAGACCATTACAATATTATACTGATCCGGTCCGTACTCCAACATAGAGCGAATACCAACCGACAGAAAATAAAGGTCAGCTACTAATAAAAACCACCACATAAAATAAAAAAAAATACAATAAGTGTGCCCGAAAATACGGGTATTATAAAACCTAACTAATTGATAATCAAGCATACCTAATTTTTAAGAAAAATACAATAAGCCTGATTTTCAATCCATAGAGATGAAAAAGGCGGCATCCGACACCCTATTTTTGGGTCAGAAAACCGCCTCAAGTTTCGTTTTAGACCAATTTTAACGACATGATATAGACAAAATACCGGCATTATATCCGAATGGCCTTATTTTTGTTTCGTTTTAGACCAATTTTGTCCACGTCCGCCGTTCACTCTCAGAATATCCTACCCGTAAATAGAAAGAGTAGGATACGAAAATAGGGCTGCTCCGATATTCGGAACAACCCTATTCCTATTTAAATACTGTTTATGTTTTCCTTGACGTATGTTCGTGATGTATGAACTTTACGCTTACATTTATCCTTTCCTGTATCGGCATGATACGCTTCTTTAAGATCACGATACAACATAAATTCCCGATACGCTCTTTTCCGCTTTTCTTTAGCTTCTTTCCTGGACAGACCGCGAACGTCTACCATGTGAGATTTAAATTTCCTTTCCATTTTCTTTATGCTTTAATTATGATTAACCCCAGCGGTTAAGTGCTTCAATATAGAAACCTTCCGCCTCTTTGTACTCACTTTCGCTCAATGTTTCCACCGTCTCGATATAGTTACGCAATGTTATTTTTACGCAACTGTTTTTAGATTTATTGAACGCTTCAGTTAAAGCGTTGATCATTGCTTTCTTTTCCATGCTATTATATTATTTATAATTTAGAGGTTGATCCGGAATCGAACCGGACGCGCATTCCTATCCTATAGAGATTTTATGCTACAACCAACAGCCCGTAATTAGTACGTAGTTCTTGCGTACAGGCCCGTACTATGTTGTTATTATATTTTCCGTCTGCTACACAACTTAGCCACAAATAAAGGCGATTGTGTCCTTGCGTTTTGATACGGCACGTCCCTACATGGTAGGCTACATGCTTGTACCCTGTAATTTAATCTACAGCCTTGTTCTATTTTTTCGTGTAAGCAAGTAAGACACGTTCCGATCTGGAGATAAACCTCGTACAACGGCATGTTTTCCAAACTGTAATCACATACCTAACATGAATCACGCCTATTCGGGTGATTCATGCAGTAATACCAGCCCTTTAATTGCCAACGGCAAGGGCAACGGTATATCTATCTCCAATACGTAAAATAACTCTCTGCTTGTCAGCTTCAGTCTAAAGCATACGCGGGACGTGCACCCACTGACAACGGCGTACAAGCGCGTTTAACGGTACGCGTCAAACCTTTGGAGAGCTTAACGGCGCTCTCCGTGCCTTGTTACTGCTGGTTGCTTTCATGTGCGAGGTATTCACTTACACACTTTGCCACAGTGCGAATAGAATAAGATTTGATCTTAACAGCCACATAAGTAGCTTTATACTCGTCGTTTTCTTTTATCAACCATTTAGTGCTTTTTTTGGTCTCCAATGATTCGGCAGTAGTAAAACCAAATGATTTATATTCGCTACCGTAAACCACATTATCAGCGCACCAATCAGCCGTTTTAGCCTCAACGCCTTTCTCTTTGTCTGCATTGGTATCCTTATACACTTTAGAGTATAAAGCAAATTTAACAAATGTATCGTCAACTTTCGGTAACATTTGGCCACACACAGCTACCAGGCGTTTTTTATCCTTGGCGAGGGCTGCTACCTTTACAGCGTATTCTACTGGTATTTCCAAAGCCTTGCAAATAGCCTTTAGATCAGCTCCATTAGCAAATAGAGCGTTGTACAGTTTAACAGCACCTACCAAATTTGCAGCATTTTCTTTAATAACGACATTCTGTAGTTTGTTTACATTTTTTTTCGTAATCATATCCTAATATATTTTAATTGTTAAACAAATGATATTCAATTTAATAGCCAACGACGCTGGCAATTACAGATACAGATATAGTTAGCCCAACGGGTACACTATATAGGCTCACTGTGTTAACTCGTGATCTCTCTTAATCACATTGCAAATATACTACATTTACCATTACTACATATATATATGCTATCTTTTTTTTGTTAAATTGTATTAATTTCGATTCTATCATCTGATTATCAGCAATTTACAAAACATACAAGAGCGGTATTATACGCGTACATTAATATGTAGGATATATGCTTATTTAAGTGGCTTATAATCAATATGTTATAATAATACATTGATTATCAATAATTTAAATAAGTGATTGATAATCAGCGAGTTTTTAGGTTTGAGGTAAAAACGCGTTTCCGGTTTTCCAGCGAAGGGGGTGTGGGGGAGAAAACGCGTTTCGGTGGCGGGAGGTTCGTGATAGGTACCCCCTCTCTCCCATCACATAAACATCTTTCATATCC
>NZ_DXLG01000137.1 GCF_019414865.1 Veillonella sp. | reverse complement strand
AATATATATTTTTGAAGGCGTCTAATTAACATTCATTAAATAAAATTAATTAAATAAAATTAATTAAATGATTTCCTTTACCTGCGCTACACCTTTATCGGTGAGCATGTAGTACCCATTTGTCACATACAAGAGACCTTGTTTCTTAAGGTGTGATGCGGCTTGGTGTGTATAGTCTGGCTTCCAATTCAGGTGTTCGTGAATGGTGCCGATGCCATTTTCTGTGGCCGCGATTGGCGTATTCATATGGGTATAGATGTGACAGAGCATCATCATTTCTCGATAGTGACGGCGCAAGTGGCGTTGGCGCCGATAGGTGGCGATATAGCCCGTCTTTGGCGTACATATAACGGCGATTAATAGGGCGAGTCCTATGGTCGTTGCGATAGCGCCTGCAATGGATACGTCTAGTGTGAAAGCAACTTCCGTACCGATGACGGCACAGATAATGCCGATGATGATACTGCTAATGAGCATGGCTTTCACAGAGTCGGTCCATAAATAAGCGATGACTGCTGGGCCGATCATGAGTCCAATAACGAGGATGGCACCGACCGCTTGGAAGGATGCCACCACGGTGAGGGATACCATGGTCATGAGCACGTAATGGATGAGGGCGGGCATAAAGCCGAAAAGCCCTGCTAGTAGTGGATCAAAAGTGGATAGCTGCAGTTCCTTGTAGAAGAGCATTACCAATACGAGGTTGATAAGTGCTACCCCTAAGGAAATCCATAGTGATACGGGCCCTAAGTCTGTGCCGTTTACAATCCACCTATCGAATGGAGCGAAAGCGATTTCTCCCAGTAATGCTGTATCTACGTCGAGATGTGCGTTGCCGCTGTAGAGACTGACGAGGATAATGGCGATAGAGAAGAGGAGGGGGAAGATGATACCAATGGACGCGTCTTCGTTGACGAGCCCCGTGTTATGGATCATTTCTGTAAGCCATACAGTGCCTACGCCGACTAGTGTTGCCCCTACTAGAAGCAAGGGCGAGTTTAAGTCTTCTGTTACGAAGAAGGCGAGTACGATGCCGAGGAATACAGTGTGCGTAATGGCATCGGCCATCATGGACATGCGGCGCAACACGAGGAATACACCGGGGATAGCGCATGCAATGGAGACCGCAATGGCGATGAGTAAAATCTCTGTATGTACTGTCATGGGGCACCTCCTATATGAGGCTGTCCGCCCTCAGCTCTATATATCTTTTGTTGTAAATCAGCAGGGCTTATTCTCGCAGTTTCAGATAATAAAGCTCGTTTTGATTGTTTGTTTTTACGATATTGCCACAAGATGCCTCTATTAGGTGCAAAAATGAGGCTCAATAGGACGATAACCGACAGGATGACGATGATGGCTGGACCTGTAGGTAGTTTTTGTACTGATGTACTCCAGATAGTGCCGCCGATAGCAGATACCATGCCAAAGAATCCTGCTAGTATACACATGGTTCCTAGCTTGTTCGTCCACTGACGGGCTCCTACGGCCGGTGCAATGAGTAGAGAGCTAATCAAGATAGCCCCTACCGACTGAATGCCGATGATAATGGTCATGATCAATAGTGAACGATATAAAATGAGGGTAAAGGTGACAGGAATTTGCAAAGTTTTAGCGTATTCTACGTCAAAGGAAATGAGTTTTAGCTCCTTCCAAAATAAGGCTGTTAAAACGATAATGATGAGCGCTGCCGCCGATGTAATGTACACATCGCGAGCTAATATAGTGGCGGCCTGTCCAAATATAAATTTTGAAAGCCCCGCTTGCCCTGCGTTATTTAGACTTTGTACGTAGGTGAGGAGGACCATGCCGAGTCCAAAGAAGGCCGATAAGATAGTGGCCAAAGCGCCATCAAATTTGATTTTACTATTTTCGACGGTAATGGTAATGAGCCAAGCTGCAGTAATCGAGGATAGGGCAGCCCCAGCGATGAGAACCTCAATATCCTTTATGCCTGTTAGCAAGAAGGCGATAACTACACCAGGTAGTGCCGCATGGGAGAGACCGTCACCGATGAGGCTTTCCTTGCGCAGTACTGCAAAGGTGCCAGCGATACCGCTAGCGAGCCCTAATAAAGCCGTACCTAGCAGTACCATCTGCGTCGTATAGGATTGGAGTATAGTCATACAATCCTCCCCTTGCCGTAGGTGCGCTCGATGGCTTCCTCTGTAAACGTATCTGCTACAGGGCCGTAGGCAACGGTCTGTTTGTTCACCATCGTTACCCAGTCGAAATATTGAGGTACCGTATTTAAATCGTGGTGTACGACGATAACCGTTTTGCCACGCGCTTTCATTTCTTGTAAAAGGGAGATAATAGCGTGTTCTGTCGTTTTATCGACGCCTTTGAAAGGTTCGTCCATGAGGTAAATGTCGGCTTCTTGTACGAGGGCTCTCGCGAGGAATACACGCTGTTGTTGGCCCCCTGAAAGCTGACGGATTTGCCTGTTTACATAATCACTCATGCCCATTTTATCGATCATGGATAGGGCTAGTTCTTTATCCTTTTTACTTGGTCGTTTGAACCAACCTAGATGACCATAACGTCCCATGAGTACAACATCTAATACGGTAGTAGGAAAGTCCCAGTCGACACTACCACTTTGAGGGACGTAAGCGATTTTCTTGTAATCATGTTTATCCATCGCTAAGTGGTGATCGATATAAAACTTAACACTACCTGAGATAACTGTTAATAGGCCGAGCATGGCCTTTAATAATGTAGATTTTCCGGCCCCATTCGGGCCGACGATGGCCGCTAAGGAACCGATGGGTACCTTCATATCTACGTCCCATAATACGGGTTTTGTCGTATAGGCTACGGTCATATCTTCAACTTCAACGGCCCATTCCATAGAGACCTCCTTTTGCTAATGAGTGCTACTAGCAATGTATTACTAGTAGCACGTGTACTTACATAGGGACATACCTTTTATGTCGTCCTTGTTTTGAAATGTTATTTGTTATTTAAGTGCTTTAGCGATGGTATCGATATTGGCTTTTACCATACCGATATATGTGCCGCCTTCAGTGCCTTCAGAACCGAGGGAGTCGGAGTATAATTCACCACCGATAGCAACGTTCCAGCCTTTAGCCTTAGCTGCTTCTTGAACGGCTTCAATTGTTTTGTGTGGTACAGAAGATTCTACGAAAATCGCTTTAATTTTGTGATCTACGATAAATTGAACAAGTTCATTCACATCTTGTGTGCCTGCTTCTGTAGCAGTACTTACACCTTGCAAACCTTTTACTTCAAAGCCATAAGCGCGAGCAAAGTATTGGAAGGCATCGTGTGCTGTTACGAGAACGCGAGATTCTTTAGGAATAGATTCTGCTTGTGCTTTAATATATGCATCTGTTTCATCTAATTTAGTGAGGTATGCATCATAGCGTTTTTTGAAATCCTCTTTGTGAGCTGGATCTGCTTTCGCAAGACCTTCGTAAACTGCTTTGGCAGCAAGTTTCCAGTTAGCTACATCGAACCAAATATGAGGGTCTTTAGTTTTCACGCCATCTTCTTCATCAAAGTCGAGTAGAGTGGCTGGATCAATAGCGTCGGATACGCGGATAGTAGCTTTATTTTGTTTTGTTAAATTGTCGAAAATGGAACCCATTTTACCTTCTAAGTGAATGCCGTTGTATACGACAACATCTGCTTTAGACATGGTTGTTACATCGCCGGCGCTAGCTTGGTAGAGGTGAGGGTCTACGCCAGGTCCCATGAGTCCTTGGACGGATACATGATCACCGCCAATTTCTTTTACTAAATCTGTTAACATTGTAGTAGTAGCTACAACATTTAATTTTTTCTGATTGTCTTGGGCTGCATCTTTTCCACAGCCTGCTAATGCGAATAACATAAGTGCTAATGATACGACGATTAGTAAGATTCGATTGAATTTCATAATAAACCTCCTTTTTATAGATACTAATTTGAAAACGTTAATAATCTTGTTTATTT
>NZ_DXLG01000136.1:2576-4026 GCF_019414865.1 Veillonella sp. | reverse complement strand
AATAAAGGAGATTATCATGAATAACGCATTGGGCATGGTAGAAACAAAAGGTTTAGTAGGCGCAATTGAAGCGGCTGACGCAATGGTAAAAGCAGCTAACGTTACATTAGAAGGCACTGAAAAAATCGGTTCCGGTCTTGTAACTGTAATGGTTCGTGGTGATGTAGGTGCTGTAAAAGCGGCTGTTGATGCAGGTTGTGCTGCAGCACAAAAAGTAGGAGAAGTAGTATCTACTCATGTAATTCCACGCCCTCATAGCGATGTAGAATTAATTTTACCTAAGAAAGGATAATAGCTTATGGATCGGGAACAGATTCGTACTATTGTACGAGAAGTGATCGAAGCCATGTTCGAATCGTCCATTCCCGTAGGTGTGAGCAATAGACATGTTCATCTATGTCAGGAGGACTGGGATATATTATTCCCTAATCAGGCTATTACTAAGAAAAGTGATTTGAAGCAAACTGGAGAGTTTGCTTCAGAACAAACAGTTACTTTAGTGGGGCCTAAAGGGGTCATTCAAAATGTCCGTGTTTTAGGTCCTCTTAGAAAACAGTCACAAGTGGAGGTATCTTTGACCGATGCACGTACATTGGGTATAAAACCTCCTATTGTACTATCTGGTCATTTAGAATCAGCCGTAGAGATTACTCTATGTACTGAAAATGGGGAAATTACAAAACCTATTTGCATCGTTGCAAAACGACATATTCATATGTCGCCTGATGATGCAAAACGGCTTAATGTAAACGATGGCGACAGCGTAAATGTTGAACTTCAAACGCCAGAACGTACCACTGTATTTGGTGATGTCATCGTTCGAGCCGTACCGGGATTTATTCTAGAACTCCATATTGATACAGATGAGGCAAATGCTGCCAATGTACAAGGTACAGTGATGGCGAGAATTGTACAGTAAAGTAGGTGATATGATGAAAGGTTTGAAAAAGGCAAATAATACCTTGCAAGAGTTCTCTGATCTTGTAGAGTCTAAACAAGTGAGCTCTCATAATCAAAAGAATTTGCGCGTAGGCATTGACCTTGGTACATCATCTATTGTCCTATCCGTAGTAAACGATAAAGGTAAACCTATATATGGTGCCTTTGAATACAACGAATCTATTCGAGATGGCCTTGTAGTTGACTATGTGGGAGCTGTTACGATTACGCGAGCGCTAAAGGCTCAGGCGGAAGCAGCCTTAGGCACAGAACTTGTATATGCTGCAGCAGCTATTCCACCTGGAACGATAGGCAAGAATAAAGATGTAGTAGGTCATGTTCTTGAAAGTGCCGGTTTTGAAGTAACCTGTATTTTAGACGAGCCTACCGCTGCTGCTAATGTGCTAGGCATCACCGATGGAGCTGTTATTGACGTCGGTGGTGGTACTACGGGCATAAGCATTTTAAAAGATGGCCAAGTTGTATATACCGTAGATGAGCCTACAGGAGG
>NZ_DXLG01000136.1:0-2476 GCF_019414865.1 Veillonella sp. | reverse complement strand
TTTGTAACGCCCTTAGGGATTGCCATGGGAAGTGAGCATTAATATGGATGCATTAGTTAAACTGGTGCTAGAACGCCTAGAAAAGCGTATGACATCCACTGCTACGTTTATGGTCACAGAGTGCAATAGCTATGATGAACATATATTGTTGCAGAATCAACTCATTTCTTTCAGTGGTATAGATTATGGTCATATACGAGAGTTAATGGGCGATACATTGGTGCCTTGGGTTACTTATTTGCATCGTGCATTAGCCTATGACTGTGAGGTGACAATACGCCTAGCAGTTCCTGTAACCTCGTTGATGAATCCATCAGTCATTCTAGATTGGCCTATCAAATTTTTAGATAAATTTGGTCGTCCTATATATGCTAGTCATCAAGCTTGGATAACGGCCTCTTTTGTTAGATCTTGTGAAAGTCAGTCTATTATCGTCATATATAGGGGACAACGGTTCACCATGGCTGCTCGAGATGAAATCGAGCGCTTAGGTATCACAATAATTGAAGGGAACGAGAAGTATGCAAGTCGGTAAAGTTGTGGGTAGTATCGTATCTACTCAAAAGCATGAATCTCTAAAGGGAATGAAACTGATGATGGTGGACATTCTCGACGGAGAACAAGAGTTGACGGGGCGCATAGAAATCGCCGTCGATACAGTATGTGCTGGTGAAGGTGAATATGTGCTTCTAACTCGAGGCTCATCGGCACGGCATATTTTCGAAGATGATAGAGGCACCGCAGTAGATTGTGCTATTGTGGGTATTATTGATAGTTTTGAAAAATAATTGTATAGGAAATAGCTGGTGCCAGAGTTAAACCTAGTTATTGTGTCACATCATGAATGTATCCTTGATTGTGTACACCGTTAGTTGACATGGTCATTGCATCAGCAATGCAACCTATATGGAGGTTCATGATGGAAAACAATACACAGTTGAAAGAAATGATCCGCTCCATGGTTATAGATGTATTACAGGGGCAAAATCAAGAATCTGCCTCATCACAACCTATTAAACAAGCGCCTAGAGATCAAGTTGAGCCAGGTGTATTTGATACGGTTGATGACGCAATTCAAGCAGCAAAAGCAGCGCAAGCGCGCTTTGAAGATTGTACCTTGGCAACCCGTGAAAAGGTAATAGCAGACATCCGTGCTGCTATGCGTCCACGAGTACAAGAGTTGGCTCAAAAAACCGTTGAAGAAACGGGGATGGGGCGCGTTGCAGATAAAGTACTGAAATTAAACCTTACACTTGATAAAACACCGGGCGTAGAAGATCTCGTTACAGAGTGTGAAACCGGTGATAATGGCATGACATTATACGAATTATCTGCTTACGGTGTCATCGGTGCTATTACACCAAGTACAAATCCAGCGGAAACATTAATATGTAATACTATCGGCATGTTAGCAGCAGGAAATGCCGTATTCTTTAGTGTTCATCCTGGTGCTAAGCATCTTAGTCGATTGCTTGTTAGTGAACTTAATCAAATTATCGCTAAATCGATTGGCATTGAAAACCTTATCGTAACACTTCGTGAGCCATCTATTGAGTCCGCTCAAGAGATGATGTTGCACCCCGATGTGAGTCTATTAGTTGTTACTGGTGGCCCTGGGGTTGTAAAACAAGCGCTTCAAAGTGGTAAAAAGGTTATCGGTGCCGGTGCTGGTAATCCACCAGCCTTTGTAGACGAAACAGCAGATATTAAAAAGGCAGCTCAAGATATCGTCCTCGGTGCTAGCCTTGATAATAATATTCTATGTATCGCTGAAAAGAGCGTCGTTGCTATGCGCCAAATTGAGCCACAGCTAGTTCAAGAAATGGTGAAAGCAGGATGCGTCCTCATTGAAAATCAACAAGATATTCAACGCTTAGTGGATTTAACTGTATTACCAAATGGGACACCAAACAAAAAGTTCGTCGGTAAGAATGCAAGCGTCATTCTTGATGCAGCACATATTCCGTACAACGGTGATCCACGATTGATCATCATGCGTACACCAAAAGACCATCCATTTGCAGTGATTGAAATGTTAATGCCTATTCTACCGGTTGTAACGGTAGATAGCTTTGATGAAGGTCTCGATGTATGCTTGATGTTAGAAGCGGGCTTACATCATACGGCAACAATGCATTCCTTAAATATGGAACGCCTCAATCGGATGGCCCGTAAAATGAAAACATCTATTTTTGTTAAAAATGGTCCATCTTATGCTGGCCTTGGTTTTAGTGGAGAAGGTACAACAACCTTTACGATTGCTACACCTACTGGGGAATCGACTACATCGGCTCGCTGCTTTGCACGACGTCGTAGATGTTGTTTAACAACAGGATTTAACATTCGATAGGTGGTGAGCATATGAATAAATGGACTTTTCCAACTCAAATTTATGCAGGACCAGATTCGTTGAATCGTCTTACAGAATTTAATAATGAATCCATCCTTATCATATGTGATCCATTTTTAAAAGATT
>NZ_DXLG01000135.1 GCF_019414865.1 Veillonella sp. | reverse complement strand
ATAATAAATGGAGAAAATGAATATAATTCTTATATATAAATTTTGAAACATATAGATTTGAAAGGAGTCCTATGTTAGATTTTGTTGCATTAGACTTTGAAACAGCTAATAAATTTAAAAATAGTGCGTGCTCCTTGGCGGTTATTACCGTAAAGGATGGACAGATTATAAAAAAGGCATACAGCCTTATTAAACCACCATTTATGAGCTTCGATGATGAATGTATTGAAATTCATGGCATTCAACCAAAGGATGTTATCCACGAGAAAACATTTGATCAATTGTGGAATGCTATCTACGAAAATCACTTAAAAGGGAATATCATGGTAGCTCACAATGCAAAATTCGATATGAATGTATTGCGTGCTACACTGGATTACTATAAAATCCCTTGGCCTGATCTTGATTATGCATGTACGGTGAAACTTTCACGTGCAGTATGGCCAGATTTAGTAAACCATAAGCTAAACACGATGGCCGCATATATCGGGGTTGAGTTTAAACATCACTACGCATTAGATGATGCGGAAACATGTGCTAAGGTTGTATTAGAGGCGGCTAAAGCTAAGGGCGTTAATAGCTTGCCAGATTTATTGAAGGCTACAGGTGTACCACTAGAACCATTTATTGATGACAAAAATCGCGCTGCTCAAGAGGCTTTACATAAAGAACCTGAGCCAGAGCAAATGTCGTTCTTTTAGTAAGGAGAGACACTATGTTAGGTAAAGAATTATTATCTTATGTGGATCATACACTATTGCGTCCTACAGCTACATGGGATGATATTAAAGAAATTTGTGATGCTGGCGTAGCCTATAAAACAGCATCTGTATGTATTCCACCGGACTTTGTAGCTTCCGCCCATGAAGCGTACCCAGACCTTAATGTATGTACTGTTATTGGTTTTCCTTTAGGCTATGAAACGACAGAGGTTAAGGTGGCTGAAACAGAGCAAGCCCTTGCAGAAGGGGCCTCTGAAATCGATATGGTAATAAATCTTGGCGATGTAAAGCAAGGCGATTTTGAGGCTGTAACGAATGAAATTGGGGCCCTTAAGGAGGCTTGTGGCGATAAAATCTTAAAGGTTATTATCGAAACTTGTTATCTTACCGACTCTGAAAAGGTGGCCCTCTGTAAATGTATCACCAATGGTGGGGCAGACTACATTAAAACTTCTACTGGTTTTGGTAGCGGTGGCGCTAGCCTTGAAGACATTCGTTTATTCAAGAAGCATATCGGTCCTAATGTAAAAATTAAGGCTGCCGGTGGTATTCGTTCTATCTCTGACATGAAAGCCTATATTGCAGAAGGTTGCAGCCGTATCGGCGCCAGTGCAGCAGTAGAACTACTTAAAGATCATTTAGACGAAGAAGTATAATAGAAAACCACCTAGGCCGTGCTTAGGTGGTTTCTTAGAATGGCGGTATAACCATGCGGATGTATGATATTATTCTAAAAAAACGGTCTAATTTACCCTTAACAGATGAGGAACTTCGTTTTCTTATCTCAGGCTATGTAAATGGGGACATCCCTGATTATCAAGTGAGTGCCTTATTGATGACCATTGTATTTAATGGGATGAATGCTCGTGAACTAGGCACATTGACTATGGCAATGGCACAATCGGGGCACATAGTAGATTTGTCCAATATTGATGGGATAACAGTAGATAAGCATAGTACCGGTGGTGTAGGGGATAAGACAACTCTTATCATAGGACCTTTGGTAGCTGCTTGTGGAGGCAAGGTGGCGAAAATGTCAGGCCGTGGACTTGGGCATACAGGTGGCACTATCGACAAGATGGAGTCCATACCAAATCTAAAGGTATCATTGGACCAAGAGGCATTTATTAATCAAGTCAATACAATAGGTCTTGCCGTTATCGGACAATCTGAAGGGCTGGCACCTGCAGATAAGAAACTATATGCTTTGCGTGATGTAACAGGCACCGTAGATAGTATCCCTCTAATTGCATCCTCTGTAATGAGTAAAAAATTAGCCTCTGGGGCACAAGCTATTTTATTGGATGTAAAGGGTGGTAGTGGCGCCTTTATGAAAACCATAGACGATGCTCGCGCATTGGCGAAAGCTATGGTAGATATTGGAACGGAAAATGGCCGCTCTGTTAAGGCTGTTTTAACCGATATGGACCGACCACTAGGTCACGCCATTGGTAATGCTTTGGAAATTCGTGAGGTTATTAACACCTTGAAAGGTCATGGCCCAGAGGATTTAACTCATGAATGTCTTATCATGGCAGCTCATATGCTCGTGTTGAGCCAAATTTGTGATTATGAAACTGCTCTCAGTCGCGTACAACAGGCCCTTAATTCGGGAGCCGCTCTTGAACGATTGCGCATGATGATCGATGCCCAAGGTGGAGATAGCCGTGTTCTTGATGATGAAAGTTTACTAGCCATCGGGAAATTCACTTATGATGTTACAGCGCCTCAAGACGGTTATATTACACACATGAATACAGAACAATGTGGTATTGCATCTGTTATGCTCGGGGCTGGTCGCACCGTTAAGGATGGTCCTATCGATTATAGTGCAGGCATAGTAATGCACAAGAAAACCGGTGATGCTGTTAGGGCTGGTGAAAGCATAGCTACCTTATATGCTTCTCATGAAAGTTTGCTCGTAAATGCGGCTAAAACATACTTAGAGGCAATTACTTTTGGTAAAACAGCACCAGTGGTGGTAGATACGATTCTTGATATGGTGGAATGAGGATATCCATATGATAGAAAAGGAAACTGATATGACGGAACAGGAAATTCAAAAGCTTATTGATCGTGCCATAGTAGCTCGTGAGAAAACCTATAGTCCCTATTCCCATTTTGGAGTGGGTGCAGCCCTTCTGTGTGAGGATGGGGCAATCTATGAAGGTTGCAATATAGAAAATGCATCTTATGGTTTAACTAACTGTGCAGAACGAACTGCTATATTTAAAGCCGTATCAGAAGGTCGTACAAATTTTAAGGCCCTCGCCGTAGTTGCTGATACGGAAGGGCCTTGTGCACCTTGTGGTGCCTGTCGTCAAGTGATTTCTGAATTTGACATACCACAGATTATCTTGGCTAATCTAAAAGGAAATTATAAAGTTATTAGTCTTGATGAGTTATTACCATTTAGATTTGGTGCGGACAGCTTATAGTAAAAAAAGAGACCACCGATGTGGTCTCTTTTTTGTTATAACTTAGAATGCAGGAACAACTGCACCTTTGTATTTTTCTTCAATGAATTTTTTGATTTCAGGGGTATGAAGAGCTTCCATCAATTTTTTGATGCGAGGATCGCTTTCATTGCCTTTAAGTACAGTTACGATGTTTACGTAAGGGGAATCTTTAGATTCGATTGCCAATGCATCTTTACTAGGGTTAAGACCTGCATTTAATGCATAGTTTGTGTTAATAGCTGCTAAAGCTACATCGTCAAGAGAACGAGGTATTTGAGCTGCTTCTAATTCAACAAATTGGTAACCATTAGGATTGGAAGTGATATCTTGAATTGTAGATAAGATATTGCTGGAGTCTTTCAATGTGATAAGACCTTCTTTTTGCAATAACAATAATGCACGACCACCGTTTGTAGGGTCATTAGGGATAGCGATTTTAGCGCCTTTAGGAAGATCTTTTAAATCTTTGATTTGACGAGAATATAAGCCCATTGGCTCAAGGTGAACACCACCAACAGATACTAATGGAAGGTTATGAGCTTTTGCGAACTCATCCATGTAAGGTACATGTTGGAAGAAGTTTGCATCGATTTCTTTATCACCCAAAGCAAGGTTTGGTGTGTTGTAATCAGTAAATTCTGTAATTTGTAAATCAATACCATCTTTTGCCAAGATAGGTTTAACTTGTTCCAAAATTTCTGCGTGAGGTACTGCTGTAGCACCAATTTTTAATACTTGTTTGCCGTTGTTAGCAGCTTGTTTGTTATTGTCATTACCGCAACCAGCGATCAATAAAGCACCGCCAAGGATTACAGTAGCTGCTAATGCTAAAAATTTTCTCATTAGACACACTCCTTTTACAATCATTT
>NZ_DXLG01000134.1 GCF_019414865.1 Veillonella sp. | reverse complement strand
ACTAACAATATCCCAGCTGTTTTGACTATGATTCAATATATTTATGATCATATTTCTTATGCTGAATTCAATACCAAGTCTGACTATTGTCACGAATGTGGTTTTGATGGTGAAATTAAGGTAAACGAGAATAATGAATGGGAATGCCCACGTTGCCACAATACAAACCGCGATAAATTAACTGTAATTCGTCGTACATGTGGTTACCTAGGTGAAAATTTCTGGAATGAAGGGCGTACGAAAGAAATCAAAGATCGTGTAATGCACATTTAAAATTATTAGAATTATAGCTACTATAAATAACATGGTAAAAGCTGTGCTTAAGGCACAGCTTTTACTGCGTTTGTAAGAAATAGAAATATATCTATATAGTGTTAGTCAAAGTTGATAACCACTACTATGGAGGTAATTATGAGATATGGGCAAATAAGACAATATGATATTGCCAATGGAGAAGGTATTCGTACATCTATATTCGTAACTGGTTGTACACATTGTTGCTATAACTGTTTTAATGAAGAATACCAGAATTTTAATGCCGGTAAGGAGTGGACTCAATCTGAAACTGATTTAGTTGTATCCTATGTGAAAAGTCCAACATGCTCAGGTTTAACCTTGCTAGGTGGGGAACCGTTTCAAAATGTACAAGGTTTATTGCCGGTGGTGCGTGCAGTCCGTGCAGCGGTACCTGAAAAGAAAATTTGGGCCTATTCAGGTTATATAATAGATGATATCTTAGAAGATGAGTTGAGAAGCGCTTTATTACATGAAATTGATATTCTCGTTGATGGTCGCTTTGTAGATGAACTCAAAGATCCAGCATTGCGATTTAGAGGATCATCTAATCAACGTATTATAGATGTTAAGAAAACATTAGAAACAGGCGAAGTCGTATTAGCAATGGAGTAAGTATGGCATTTGATAAACGTTTAATAGGCCTCATAATTATCGTTGGATTTATAGCGGGATTAGTAGGGGCTTCTTATACACATTTACTACATGGTATTCAGCACTTTGTATATCATTATTCTGCTGCTGATCATATGAGTTTTGGCGCTGCTGTAGCTCGTGTATCTCCGGTAGAGCGATTGATACCACTGATTATTTGCGGTCTTATAGGCGGTGTTGGTTGGGTACTTATTCACCGATATGGTAAAGGTGTTGTAGATATTAAAACGGCTGTATCTGGTAAAATGGATATGAATCCTATTACTACTGTTTTACATGCAACTTTACAAATTATTACCGTAGGTATTGGTTCACCATTAGGGCGAGAAGTTGCACCACGTGAAGCCAGTGCAGGGATTACAACTTTTTTAGTTAAACATTTTGATATTAAACAAGAAGATCGCCAACTATTGATTGCTTGTGCAGCAGGTGCTGGCTTGGCAGCGGTTTATAATTCACCGTTATCGGCAGCGATTTTTACGTTGGAAACATTGCTTCTTACATGGAATATACGCGCTATGAGTGCTGCTCTTATATGCTGTGGATTAGCAACCTTTGTTACGAGACAGGCAGGTGTAGGGGATGTTATTCAATATACAATGGCTCAACCTAGCTTGGGTAGCCATTATGTTGAATTCGCCATTGCCTTAGGTGCTATTATTGCCTTAGGTGTAGTTTTATTTAATATTACACAAAGTAGGTTGCCGGCTATTCATCGTAGCAGTCCTGTTATGATTCCCATTTCTATCGTAGCATTTACACTTATTGGTGCGTTAGCTATGTATTTTCCTGAAATACTTGGGAATGGTAAGGCCGGGAACGAATTAACCTTTACCAATGATATTACATGGACTTATGCATTAGGATTATTTGGTTCTAAGTGGGCAGCAGTATTACTCGCATTAGCAGCAGGTGCGTATGGTGGTCGTATTACTCCATCTATGATGTTGGGCAGTACGTTAGCCATAGTATTTGGTACTTTTTGGTCTATTGCCGTGGCTCCTATATCATTGGGGATGGCTGCCTTTATCGGTGCCGTAGCATTTTTAGGACTTGCACAAAAAATGCCTATGACCTCATGTGTATTTATGCTTGAGCTTTCAAGATTTTCTGTAGAAATGTTGTTCCCTATAGCATTGACCATGGGGACAGCACTTATGGTAGAACAAATTGTTCAGGCGAAATTAAAGACTAGTAAATAGTTATTAACTAGAGTATTTATAAATGTGTATGACTACATATTTTTATTACCTTGAAATACTATAAATGTATAATGCTATATTTAGTTATATAAAGGCATATTAAGCTTGTGAATAAAAAATAAAAGCGGATAGTTATGATCAACTATCCGCTTTTGTTATATGTAATTATACGATCTTAGCGTTTTTATCGTATTCCTCGCCACCTGCATCAGGAAGCATACCATATTCAATAGTCCACAAGTGTTTATATTTTAAAGCTTGATTGTGAATGCGTTCAATTTGAGTTTCATCTGTGCGAACAACACGAGCTGGAATACCGACCACTAATGAGTTAGGAGGGATTACAGTATTTTCTTTTACTACTGCACCAGCTGCAATAATAGATCCAGATCCGACATGACAACCACTGAGTACAATGGCACCCATGCCAACTAAAACATTATCTTCGATTGTACTGGCATGAACGATTGCACCGTGGCCGATTGTTACATAATCGCCGAGGATGCATGCTTTATCGTCATCTACATGTAACACAGAGTTATCTTGTACATTCGAGTAACGACCTACTACAATCTTGTTTACGTCACCACGAAGGGCACAATTTTGCCAAATAGATGCATATTCTTTAAGCTCTACATCACCAGCAAGTTCAGCACCGGGCATGACGCAACTTTTAGGATCTAATTTTGGATATTTTCCATGAAATGGTAACATATGACACTCCTAATTGATTAAACAATTTCAATAAGGCGTTGAGCCTTACGAATAGACATAATTGCTTCGTTCATTACAGTTTGAACAATTGTATGAGCTGGTTCGATAGCTACAAGACGATTCAAGGCTTGTCCAACTTGTACCGCACCGTTTACAACATCGCCATCAATTGCGGCACGTTTATTAGTGCCTTGAGACATTTTTGTACGCTCTTCAGGTGTAGTAACACCATCAGTTTCTGCTGCTAAATAGCGAGTAGTAAATTCATTTTTTAAGCTGCGAACACCGCCGTGGCCAGAGAGAAGACCAGTTACAACAGAATCAGTATCGGTTGCTTTGATAATTGCTTCTTTCATATTTTGATGTGCTTGACATTCTTCTGCTAATAAGAAGCGAGAGCCCATTTGTACCCCTTCGGCACCCATTAATAATGCAGCTGCAAGACCGCGACCATCTACAATAGAACCAGCTACTACTACAGGAATAGAGATTTCTGGCAAAATATTCTCCATTAAGGACATTGTTGTTTGGCTACCAATATGACCACCAGCTTCCATACCTTCTACGATCATCGCATCAGCACCTGCTTCTTCGATACGTTTAGCCAATTTAAGGGAAGGTACTACAGGGATAACCTTAATACCAGCCTCTTGGAGCGGTTTGATATATGGTACAGGATTACCAGCACCGAGTGTTACAAATGCAGGTTTTTCTTCAATAATAACATTTACTAACTCATCTTTATTAGATGCCATTAACATAAGGTTAACACCGAAAGGTTTATCTGTTAATTCTTTACATGCACGAATTTCATTACGAGTCCATTCAGCATCGCGGCCACCAAGGGCGATAACACCTGTTGCACCTGCATTAGCAACGGCAGCAACTAATTTGTGTTCAGATACCCAAGCCATTGCACCTTGGATAATAGGGTATTCAATTTGTAAAAGTTCCGTTAAAGCTGTTCTCATAAATCCTCCTATGATAACAAAATAAATGATGATTTCTCTAATCAATAGTTCATAGTAAGATAGTAAAATTCTTATTATACGTATATCGCATAGAGAAGTAATGTTCATAAGTACATACTTATATAATATGTTATTAGTTTATTTGTTTTGGAATATAATGTAACTATATTCTCTTATATATAATAGTATAATATATAAATTATGTACACCTTAGGCCAATATTTTCGTTAATAC
>NZ_DXLG01000133.1 GCF_019414865.1 Veillonella sp. | reverse complement strand
AGCATAAAATCCATATATACTGTACTTAACATATATACTTCATAATATTCCCCAAATTCGATGACTTTGGTAGCAAGTTCTAATCCATAAGTGAATATTCCCGCACTAATCACACCAAATACAACAGAACTCCATATAAAGGTAAACTTACTTTCTAATTCGGCCTGCATCTTAATCAATTCCCATCTCAACTCAATATATGAAAGATGTTTTATTTCATTAAAAATAGTTGATTTGTATGTACGCCAATATTTTTCATCCGCGCTGGGAAATACTTTATGATAAAAATTAACAAGCGTTTCAGAAATGCCTTTCTTTTCAGGTAATAACACACTCAAACTAACTCACCTCAGACTATACCACTGATTAAAATATTTTGTTTTAATTATACCTCTAAATGTAACCAACCAAATGATAATGTAATAAAATTTCTTAAGAAAGCAACCCCCGATGCAGACTTTGTCTGCATCGGGGGTTAATTTATATTAAAGCTTAGTGTTTTAGCATTTCATTCAAGATAACTACGTCCGTTTCTTTCATACCTTGAGCCACAGTGCCGATACTGCGTATGGTTTCATCAACGGAGTAGGCTACAAGGCCATCGCCTTTTTGGTAGTTCTTGTTAAGGCGGGCTTGTTTATATCCCATGAACGCGCCATCAAGGGAGATAGCAATTTTACCTGCACAGGATGGTTTCGCGCCATCGCATACGATACCGGATAAGCTAGCAAGACCATTCACAAGAGTATTTTCAATAATATCCTTGCTATCACCTTTCAAGAAGGCAATACCTGCTACACTGACTACACCGGCAGATACAACACCGCAGTAGGCAGACAATTTACCTATACCAGATTTAACGTACAGTGTTAACAAATTAGCAAAGACGAGTGCACGGTACAGTTCGTCATCACTTTTACCAAGTTCCTCAGCAGTTGTAATGATAGGTACCGATACTGTTAAGCCTTGGTTACCAGAGCCAGAGCAAATTACAACAGGCAATGGACACCCACTCATGCGTGCATCGGATCCAGCCGCTGCACGAGCTTTACATTTCGTTTCTAGAGACGGATTTTCTTCATCCAACAACAAGAGCTGGCCAATATTGGAGCCATAATCGTTAGACAAACCTTCTCGAGAAATAGCTGTATTGTATTCTACTTGCTGTTTGATTTGAGGAATGATGCCAGAAATATCTGCCGTTTTAGAAAATTCGTAAATGCTATCAAAGGTCATAGCATATTCTGTTTTTGCAACCTTCTTAATTTCATTGATTGTTTCAGACACAATCTCACCATCTACAGCAACATAGGTTACATTTGTATGGTCGTTTTCAATGCGAACCACTGCTGTATGTTCATCTGTTTCAGCAGTGATTTCGATATAAAGATTATCTACACCTTCAGCGAGTGAGACCGTACAGAAGTTGGCATCTAATAATGTGCCGAGCCATTTACGATCTTCATCTGTAGCAGATTCTAATACCTCTAGCTCACGCTCAGGGTGACCTACGATGGCGCCAAGCGTAGTAGCAGCTTGAAGACCTTTTCGACCACCAGAGTTAGGAATGACTACGGACTTTACATTTTTTATAATATTCGCGCTGCATCGTGCGTGAATATGGTTAGGAAACTCATCTAAAACAGAGACTGCCTTCGCAGCCGCATAAGCCAATGCAATTGGCTCAGTGCACCCGAAGGCAGGACGCATCTCTGATTGTAATAAGGAAATATAATCCATCTTATACTTCCGCAATAATTTCCACTTCTACCAAAGCACCTAATGGAAGGTCTTTTACTGCTACGCAAGAACGAGCTGGTTTAGAAGTGAAATATTTAGCATACACTTCGTTAAATGCTTTGAAGTCAGCAATATCAGCCAAGAAACAAGTAGTTTTAATAACTTCAGAGAAGTCAGAACCTGCTGCAGCCAATACAGCATCAATGTTTTTACATACTTGTTCAGTTTGCTCTACGATACCACTTGCAACAATGGAACCAGTTGCAGGATCGAGTGGAATTTGACCAGAAGCGAATAATAAACCGCGTACTACTTTAGCTTGAGAGTAAGGACCTACTGCTGCTGGAGCTTTGTCTGTGTGAATTGTGTTCATAATAATTCTCCTTTAAAATATAATTGAAAATAATATAGATCATTCTAATGCCGCCATACTCACATTAGTAATTACCTTGTAAATGACATACTTCGTGAAAGCATATCTATCATAAATTATTTAATAGATTTGAAGGCGTTGTCAAATATCGTTTTGAAATAATCCCGTTGTACATCAGTTGTTACACCTACGTATAGTACCGGTTTGCCTGGCTTTAACACAAATGCAGTATTTGCATAAAGCGGAGTTTGTACATTTCCATCCGCATATAACAAGCGAGAACTTGCTGCATAAGTTTGATATTTTGTACCAGCCACAGGATGTACTTGTTCCGCATTTTCTACGGTAAGCGTTCTAGGTTTTATAAGCAGTTCACCTGACCGAGTCTTAAGATTAGCATAACGTTTCGGATCATTTAAAGGGACTACAGTTGTAGTAGTTGGAATTTGCTTGTTAATGGCACCTAGCATGAGTTGCTCTGTAACAGGATCAATTTGACCTTTATCTAGAGCTGCCATTGCAGCTACAAACATAGGATCATTTGTCTTATCTTTAGCCACTTGCTGTGCTATTTGTTTAACATCTACAGCTACTACTAACGCATCCTTTTGACCTGTTTTGTCAGCACCTTTTAATTGGTATACGTCAAAAGTAGTGCCAAAGTTTTGAAGAAGCTCCTTGGCCATCATATTTGCCATTGAAGATTTTGAAGGGTTCTCATTCAATTGTTTTTCTACAAAATCACGTGTATTTGTTTTAGATGCAGAAACAACATTTACATTGTTAGGCACTACCATAGAACCTGCAATAGTTTGCACATCCTTAGCGAAACCTACGCCAGATACAGTACCTAATAAACAGGCTGCACAAGCCAATACTTTCAAAGATTTCATATTATTTACCTCCCTTGAGAGATTGTGTTTGATACATATGATTCAACTCATTAGCCCAATAATCATAGCTAGAATCATCAGATGATAAAATCTGTAAGGATACACCTTTATCTGTAGGAACGGCATAACCAATCAAAGCATAAGAATTTCTAAAACCATCATAGCTAAGACCACCACGCAAATCGCCTGTTACAGCCGTACCATAACGTGTTTGAACAGGTTTATATCCTACATGAGTTGCATCTAGGCTCACTTGTTTTGCCATAAAGTCTACATAAGAACGGAGCTCTTCTTTACTTTTAGGAGATAAATTCTTTTCTGTAGCAAGCATTTTATCAACTACCCCCATAATGTGAGCAGGTAACTTGTCATTTAGCATCTTCAAATCTTTTGCTAATTTAGCACCTTCAATCGTATTGCTCTTCAGGCCTTGTAATTGTTGTTGAGCCTTCTCTTTAGAGTAGGAATCTACATATTTAGAGATAGAGCTTTTTATTTTAGCTTTTTCTGCGTCTGGAACCTTTTCTAAAATAGTTTTATTCATATTAATCACTTGATCTATAGCATTTTTAGAATAGTCTACAACGACTAACTGACCTACATGATGACCTTGTTTATCGGTTCCTTGCAATTGATAGACGGAAAATCCATCTAACACATCCCCCTTCATAGGTTCAATTTGTACCGGTGCTTGCAATTTTAAACTAGCATTAACAGCATCAACGGCTGCTTTGTTTGCCACTGAAATTATTTGGCTTTGCTCATTATTCCGTAGCTTTGCATCTGTAGGAACGCGCATAACCTCTACAGCCTTCACCGTAGGAGACGTACTGCCATATAAACCATAGCCTAAATCTACTGTATCCGCACATGCCACTGCACCCATGCCAACAGTCAAGCATGTGGCACAAGCCAATGTCATCATTTTTTTGTTGAGAGCTCTCATAAGACACCTCACGATTTAACAATACATTCGTATACAGATTATATTCATAATCCATATTGCATCCATAAAGATTTTAAAAAGATAATCTATACTGCATATACTAATTATTATACTATATGGAGA
>NZ_DXLG01000132.1 GCF_019414865.1 Veillonella sp. | reverse complement strand
TTATTCGCGACTACGTCGCGAACCAGTCTAAAGACAATAACAAAAATAACGTCTAAAGAATAATCTCTTTAGACGTTATTTTTTATATGACACTATTTAATTTAAATACATAAGCACTTTGTTCATGCGCTAATTCGATACGCTTATGTAATCGTTCCATATACGCTCGATATATATCTTGCGCTTCTTCAATAGACACGATATTAAAGTTAATCCCATCCCCTACCGGCAATTGGCTAAGCCGCGGTAGGTCTGCGGTAATTATAGTGCCTATTTTTGTATAGCCCCCTGTTGTTTGGCGATCGGCCATGAGGACAATGGGATGTCCATTCGATGGCACTTGGATAGAGCCAAATACGGCACCATCAGAAATAATATCTGCACTATCTACGTGTTCAATTTCAGGACCATCTAAGCGGAAGCCCATACGGTCACATTCTACAGTCAGTGTATAGATATTATCACTAAAGGTCTTGATACCCTTCTCGGTGAAATGTTTTGACTGATCACCTAATACAACGCGTAACGGTTCATGACATTCACGGCCCCCACGGTTATATAAGGCAGTATTGAATAGAGTATGCCCTTCACCACGGTAATCGCAGACATGCATTTCATCTCCGGCGAACGCTTTGATGCCAAGTTCATCGCCCTTTTGTAATGGTCGCCCCTCAAGGCCTCCAATTTTCGCCTTTGTATGGGTCGATACACTGCCATTGATGCTTGGCACGTCGATACCTCCAGAGAATGAAATGTACATGCGCACGCCACATTGGCTAAAACCGCCGGAAATGACATCGCCGTCGTGACATACAAATGGAATATATCTCGGTACTCGTACACTATTGATGGTTGGTTCCATATCAGCCCCTGTGAAAGCAACGATACATGTGCCTTTCACGGTGAGTGTAGGCGGCAACAATGTGCACTCTAAGGCACCTGCTGTTTCTACATTACCTACCAGCGCTTGCCCCAAGAGATAGCTTTCACTATCCATAGGACCTGCTACAGGCATACCATATTGTTGGAACCCAACGCGACCTTTATCTTGAATTGTAGTGTACATACCAGGTGCAGTTACGTAGATAGATGATTTATTAAACTCATTAATAGCCACGCAACTCACCTACCTCTACTTCATACATGGATGGCGCATAATCCGCCCCCAATGCTTTAATACGATTATATTCTGCTTCATCAATTGGTACATAACGCACATAGTCACCGGCACTCAATAGAGCCGCTTGTTCCTTGGACATATCATACATGGTTACAGGTGTACGCCCAATGATCTGCCAGCCCCCTGGAGAGTCAGACGGATACGTCCCCGTCTGCTCCCCTGCAATACCTACAGAACCTGCTGGTATCAATGTTCTTGGAGAGGACAAACGAGGCGTTGCAATGCGTGGGTCCATACCGCCTAAGTAGGTAAAGCCAGGAATGAAACCAAGCATATATACTAAATAGTCCGTACCACTATGAATAGATACAACCTCATCTTCACTTAAGTTATTATGAGAGGCCACAAAGCCAAGGTCTGGACCAAACTCACCGCCATACACGGTAGGAATTTCTACAACAGTAACAAGTTCATTATCATTATCTGCTACGGTCTGCTCCAGCGTAGGCTCAATGATGTTACACAATTCTGAATAGGAATATAGCATAGCGTCATATTGTAAAAGCAGTGCACAATAGGTAGGAACTAATTCAATGATTCCCTCTAGATGCAGCTCTTGAATTCGCTCTATCGTTTGACGTATATGTCGATTAATCTTTGGATCGATGACTTGACCAAAATCAATAGAGATAGCGCAATCCCCTACAGGTGAAATTGTAGGTTTCATAGGTACCTCCTTCCTAAAACTAGAAAGAACCATTACCTTCAAACGAAAATAATGGTACTTTCACAACGATTAATTTAACCAAGTAATTTAGCAATGCCTTGTAAGGATGTAACCCCGATATAAGCTGTTACAAGTACTACAATCCAACCTGTATAGTATAACAATTTATTATGTTTGTAGTCCCCTACGATTTCAGATTTATGAGTCGCAAAGAGCATCACTGCCAATGTGATTGGCAAGATCAAGCCATTTACGGAACCAGCCAAAATCAACAAGGATGCTGGTTTGCCAATGAAGATCAAAATACATGTAGAAACGAAGATAAATGCCATAATAGTCAATTTTTCATTTCTTTCCACTACTTTGAACAATGTTTTTAAGAAGGAAACGGATGTATACGCTGCACCTACTACAGATGTTAAGGCTGCACAGAAGAATACAATACCAAACAATTTATGCCCGATTTCACCAGCACCTAGAAGGAATGCAGAACCAGCTGGGTCCTTAGGATCTAAGACAAAGCCCATGGACACAACGCCAAGAACTGCTAAGAATAACAAGATACGAACCACTGCATCTACGGACATACCCATGAAAGCTGCACGACGCACATCTTTCAAATGCTCTTGACCAGTGATGCCAGCATCGATAAGACGGTGACCGCCGGAGAATGTAATGTAACCACCTACAGTACCACCGATAAGGGTAATAGTAGCAAGCCATGGATAATGCGTTGGTGCCACCGCATGAGCAACCGCTTCAGCCACTGGAGGGTTTGTAGAGAATGCCACATAACCAATCAACACAAGCATTACGGTACCAAGGATTTTAGCCGTATTATCTAGAACACCACCCATTTTTGGAGATGCGAATAATAGAATACCCAAGATACCACTAATAGCCGCTGCTGTAGTTGTATCTATACCAAATACAATGTTTAGACCCATGGACGCGCCCCCAATATTACCGATATTGAACGCAAGGCCACCAAGGGAAATCAAGAATGCTACGAAGTAGCCAAGTCCTGGCAATACTTTATTCGCAATATCTTGACCGCGCATTTTAGATACGCCAATGATTGTCCACACATTAAGCTGTGCAATAATCGAAAAAATAACAGACACAATGATGGCAAACGCAAAGTCTGCTTTTAAATCATTCGTAAATGCCGCCGTTTGTAACATAAAGCCCGGCCCAATAGAGGACGTGGCCATCAAGAAAGCTGCCCCCAAGAGGACAGATAAACTTGCTTTACCTGAAATTGGTTTCATAAAAACCTCCACACATTAATTTATTTATTAACGATCTATTATGTATTTACTACATATTTACTATTTACTACACATTTACTATTTATTATGTATTCACTATTTATTACGTATTTGCTATGTATTGCTTTTTTGATAATATCCGTTTTACTATTTACGGTTTTGAAAATTAGCCACTGTAACGCCCGCTTTTGTAAGGCCTTCACGGATGTAATTAGTAAAAGCTATCGCTTCTGGATTATCGCCGTGTACGCATACGGAATCAGCTACAATATCAATAGTATTTCCTGTATTAGTAACAACCTTGCCTTCTGTAACCATCATGAGTACTCGTTCAAGAGCCTCTTGAGGGTCTTTTATGAAAGCACCTGGTTCTGTACGAGGTACCAATGTACCTTCATCAGTGTAACCACGATCAGCGAAGACCTCCTGAATTACAGGAATACCTCGGCGCTGTGCCTCTTTCGCAATATAGCTACCGCTCAATACCATAGCTGCAATATTAGGGTTTACCGCTTGTAAGCCATCTAATACAGCATCTGCCAATGCAGGCGTTACACACGCCGTGTTATAAAAAGCGCCATGTAATTTCATGTGTTGCAATGTAACACCATAGCTATCACAGAAGGCTTGCAATGCCCCCACTTGATATATCATATACGCTTTTGCCTCTGCCGGATTTACGGCCATCGCACGGCGGCCAAAGCCCATTAAATCAGGATACCCAGGATGAGCCCCTACGGCTACGCCCTTTTCCTTGCACATGCGAACTGTAGCATCCATAATGAGAGGATCTCCGGCATGCCATCCACAGGCAACATTAGCACTTGTGACGTGATTTAACACTTCACCATCCATGCCTAATGTGTAGTTGCCAAAACTTTCACCTAAATCACTATTTAGATCTACATAATGTGACATCAATAATCTCCTCCCTTTCTTCATCTCTTTTTTAAATTCTATAGAATATTGAATTTATAGATATGATTCTGTCTCTTATACACATCT
>NZ_DXLG01000131.1 GCF_019414865.1 Veillonella sp. | reverse complement strand
ATTTATGATAGTTGCATGGACATTAAATGCAATAGATGCTATACCTATTGAGGGGATTGTTGCGATTCCAGAGGCAACACTAGTATGTACTATCTTTATTGTAATGCTTTTGTGGCCTCTCATTAGTCATAGAAAACTTTTTGTTTTACTATATCGAAAATATATCAATAAAGGACACTCTACATTTTATTTCTGTTTATGGTTCTTAGTAGGATGGATAGATAAAATTGTGAAAGAAGATGAACTTAATAGTTCTGCTTTTAGACTTTCATTTGAATCTTATTCACTATATGACTATATGTGGTTAATTATTTATATTCTATTCTTGCTATGGATTATATTCTATGCAGATATGAGTAATTGGCAACGTTTAATAGGTTCTAGTAGTGTGATTCTTTTAATCCTTAAATCCTTATATGTAAAGTAACCGCATTACTGGTACCCATTAATTTATATCTGTGTTGACATTTTTCCCTCTGTATTGCTACAATATTGTGTATAATATATGCGATGAAGCAGAGTAGTAAACCTCTCTAGCGAGTGAGGATGGTGTAAGCTCACATTTGGTTGAAGGCGCTGTAGAGCATTGGCAGGAACGCAGATATCTGTTAGTAAAGGCCAACATAGAAAAAAGAGGGCGCAAGCCAAATAGGGTGGAACCGCGGGTATACTCGTCCCTGTAACGTTTTTCGTTACAGGGACTTTTTGTTTGTAACGAAATGGTTGATTTTATGTCGGTTGTGTAAAGTGGAGGCAGCAATGACATTTCAAGAGATTATTTTAAATCTACAAAAATTCTGGAGCAATCAAGGTTGTATCGTTCAAAATCCATATGACATCGAAAAGGGCGCAGGCACAATGAACCCTGCTACATTCTTGCATGCTATCGGTCCTGAACCATGGGCTGTATGTTATGTAGAGCCTTCTCGTCGTCCAGCAGACGGTCGTTATGGTGATAACCCTAACCGTTTGTTCCAACATCATCAATTCCAAGTTATCGTGAAACCATCTCCAGATAATATTCAAGAATTGTACTTACAATCCTTGGCAACTCTTGGTATTCATGCTGAAGATCACGATATCCGTTTTGTAGAGGATAACTGGGAATCTCCAACATTAGGCGCTTGGGGCCTTGGTTGGGAAGTATGGCTCGATGGCATGGAAGTAACTCAGTTCACATATTTCCAACAAGTTGGTTCCATTGACTGTAAACCAGTTTCCGTAGAAATTACATACGGTTTAGAACGTTTGGCTATGTACATTCAAGGCTTAGAAAACGTTTATGATCTTAAATGGAATGAAAGCGTTACATACGGCGATGTTTGGCATGCCAACGAAGTTGAACAATCCGTATATAACTTTGAATTAGCAGATACAGATATGCTTTTCAAATTGTTTGATATGTACGAAGCAGAAGCAAAACGCGTTTGTGCAGCCGGTTATGTATTACCAGCTTACGACTATGTATTGAAATGTTCCCACACATTCAACTTGCTTGATTCACGTGGTGCTATTTCCATCAGCGAACGTACTGCTTTCATCGGCCGCGTACGTGCATTAGCTCGTATTTGTGCACAACAATACCTCGCTAAACGCGAAGAATTAGGTTTCCCACTTTTGAAAGGAGATAAATAAGATGGCAAAGGATTTATTATTTGAAATCGGTGCAGAAGAAATTCCTGCCGGCTTTATGCCAAATATCTTAGGTCAATTAAAACAATTGGCTGAAACAAAATTAAATGATGCCCATCTTCCTTTTGAAAGCATCGCAACATACGGCACACCACGTCGTTTGGCTCTTATCGTAAAAGGTCTTGCTGACACATCTGCTGAAATCAGCGAACGTCATAAAGGTCCTTCTGCATCTATCGCCTATGATGCTGACGGTAATGCAACAAAAGCAGCCATCGGTTTTGCTCGTGGTAAAGGTCTTGATGTAGCTGATCTCGTTGTAGAAGACGGTTATATTTATGCTGAAACTAAAACTGCAGGTGTACCAGCGAAAGATATTGTAACTGATATGTTACCTCAATTGATTACAGGTCTTAACTTCCCTAAATCCATGCATTGGGGCAATTTAGATGCTAAGTTCGTACGTCCTGTACGTTGGCTTGTAGCTTTACTTGATGAAGAGGTAATCCCTGTAGAATTTGCTACTGTTAAATCTGGTAATGTTACACGTGGTCACCGCTTCTTAGGTGCAGACGAAATCACAATCAAAAATGCAGCATCTTATGTAGATACATTAAAAGAAAACTTTGTTATGGTTGATCAAGACGCACGTCGTGAATTGATCTCCAAACAATTACATGATATTGCAGCTTCTAAAAATGCATCCATCGTTTGGGATGATGATTTGTTAGAAGAAATTAACTATCTTGTTGAATGGCCTACAGCTTTGTGCGGCGGTTTTGAAGAGTCCTACTTGGCACTTCCAGATGCAGCTATCATTACACCTATGAAAGACCATCAACGTTACTTCCCATTAGTTGACCAAGACGGCAAATTATTGCCAATGTTCTTAACAGTTCGTAACGGCTCTGATCATTCTATCGAAGTAGTTCAAGCTGGTAATGAACGTGTATTGCGCGCACGTCTTGATGATGCTAAATTCTTCTTCAACGAAGACCGCAAGAAACCTCTTATCGACCGTCAAGATGGTTTAACTAAAATCGTATTCCAAGAAGGTCTTGGTAACTTAGCAGATAAAACTGAACGTTTGCTTAAATTGGGTCGTGTATTCGGTGAAGAATGTGGCTTACACGAAGATGCAGCTGTTGTGTTAGAACGCGCTACAGAGCTTGCTAAAACTGACCTTACAACAGGTATGGTTACAGAGTTCACTGAATTACAAGGTGTAATGGGTAAAGAGTACGCTTTACTTGATGGTGAATCTCCTGAAGTGGCAGAAGCTATTTTCGAACAATATTTACCACGTTTTGCAGGCGATGTATTGCCTCAAACTGAAGCTGGTAAAGTATTGTCCATTATTGATAAAGTGGATAACATCGTAGCTACTTTCAGTCGTGGTTTAATTCCTACAGGCTCTCAAGATCCATATGCATTGCGTCGTCAAACTATTGGTATCTTGAACATCTTGCTTGGTAGCGAATGGAACATCAGCTTGCGTCCAATCTTCAAAGCATCTATGGAATTACTTAATGTACCAGCTGAAAAACAAGACGAATTGCTTGGGCAAGTAGAAGAGTTCTTCACACTTCGTTTGAAAAATATCTTCCTTGATCGCGAAGTTCCTCATCATGTAATCGACTTGTTGTTGTCCAACAACGAATTGTCCGTTGCTGATGCTGAAGGGCTTGTAAATGCATTGTTAGCAAACCGTATCGATGAAAATGTTGAGCTTGTTCAAGCTTATACTCGTATGTACAATCTTGTAAAAGATATGGAATATACAGGTGTTAATAGCGACTTGTTGAAAGAAGATGCTGAAAAAGCATTGTTCGAAGCTGCTTCTAAAGCATCTGAAGCAAGTCTTGCTGCGTGGGAAGCTAATGATTACGCTGCAGTTGTAGCAGTTCCAGCTACTTTGGTTCCAGCCATCAACAAATTCTTTGAAGATGTAATGGTTATGGATAAAGATGAAGCTATTAAAGCTAACCGTCTACAACTCGTTCGCTTAGCGTACAGCGTAATGGCTATTATCGGCGATATTAGTGCATTAAAATAATATATTTTGTATAGATACATTAAACTTTTACAGAAATATATGAAAGAAGAGGTACCATTTGGTACCTCTTTTTGCTTTTACGAAGAATATACATATTTTATGCAGGAATTTTTGAGACTATGGCGAATATCTTATAATATACAAAGTTGTATGAGGAGATAACTGTCATGAATCATGATGAATTATATAAAGCCTTATGTAAGGTGCCAAACGGTAAAGAAAAGTCTCGTGATAAAATAATTATAGAATTATATATGCGATCTCAAGGAGCATCTCAAAAACAATTAGTAGATGCTCTTAATATGCGTCCCGCTACAGTATCGGAGCAGACCGATATACTCATTGAATTAGGGTATGTAACAAAGCATATTGATTTCATGGATAAACGAATTTCTGTAGTAGGCCTCACGGAAGAGGGCAAGCGATTAGGTAAATCA
>NZ_DXLG01000130.1 GCF_019414865.1 Veillonella sp. | reverse complement strand
GTTTTAATGTGTAAATCGTTTATTTTATATGAATTTGTTATAGGTTGATGACTATAATTTAAAATATTATTTATTTAAGTTTTCTACAATGCCTAGGATATCCTCTGCTTTACGGGCAATATGTGTTACGCCTAATTCTTGGTGGAGAGATTCTTCTCTAAAGCCCCAGGTAACACCGATACATAGTAGTCCAGAGTTTTCTGCAGTTGCTACGTCAACTTCAGAGTCACCTACATAAATAGACTCTTCTGGTGTAGAGCCTAGTTCTTTTAAGGCTTGGAGTACCATGTCTGGTGCTGGTTTACGTTGTAAGCCAGGTCTTTCACCAATAGCAACAGGTAAGCGATCGCCAAAGTACTCTTTATTAAGTGGTGTTACACCTTCTTGGATTTTATTAGACACGATAGCTAATTTATAGCCTTGTTCATGCAATGTATCTAGCATATCTAGGATGCCCGGGTAAGGAGCTGTTGTGTCTTTTAAATGCTCACCATAGTATGCTTTGAATTCCTCAATGTATGGCTCTAATTCGTGATCTGATACAGAACTTGGTAAACATTGACGCATCAAGTAGGTTACTGCATTACCAAGTGCTGCCTTAACCTCTGCTAGAGACTTTTCAGGGAAGTTATGTGTACGTAGTACATGATTTACAGCATTTGCTAAATCTGTAGCCGTATCGAGCAATGTGCCGTCGCAATCAAAAACGATGGTTGTATATTTCATGGGGACCTCCAATACGAAATCTATATACTTTATAAGTATATGATAAATATGGAGAAAATCAAGAGAATAGCCGTATTTGTTACTATAATTGTGTTACAATAGTAGCAGTAATTATTACAGCGTATAGGAGGCGTAGTATGACTGAAATACAAGCTCTTTTATTGATAAAATCTATTCTTGAATCCGCAGATGTTCACGGCATTGAAAATATTCTAGCCGAGGATTGCGAATACATGTCCACAGGGCGTGGTATTATTGGCCGCAATCGTAATGAAAGTATTGAGTTTTTATCCTCGATGACTGAGTCTATTAAGGCTGATAATGTGCCTGTTACGTGCAAGGTGATGCATATTACCGATGTGTACGAGGAGGATGCGCTATTCCATGAGGGACGTCATGGTTTGACTGTTTCTTATGAAAGCGGCGATAACTATGTGTACATGATTTTTGTAGATGTAAATGATGAGGGCCTTGTAGACCGCATCGTATCTAGTCAGGAAAACTATAGTATTGAGTATGATGATCTTCGCTTTGGCGAGGATGAAAGCGAGTATGCATTTATTTCTGCACCAACTACTGTGAAAGATTGGATTACAGCCCTCAGCATGTGGCTTGAAACAGCGAATGTCGATGTGGATGATTTTTATCAGTACATCGATGAAGACACACGTGTTGTATTCCAAAAAGGCGATGCTGAATCCATCACCCTTGAAAGTGGCCTTGATGTAGAAGATTACTTTGATCAGCTCATGAACCAACACTTTGATGCGGTACCTCATATCATTCGCGATGAAGAAGATGGCCTTATTTTAACCTATGGTCCTATGAGTGCCATTGCAACCCTCAATGAAGAAGGCGCACTAGCGCTTATTAGTATCTATATCGACACACGCGACGAAGACGAAGCTACTGATGAAGTTGGCTATATCGAAGAAGAATTAACTAAGACAACAACTACTGAAGAAGATTTATTATAAATAACTCTATCAGTAAAATGTACTATACTTATTCTAAATATATATGGTTAGCGAGATACTACCAGTTAAAAGTATTATGTTTAGTCTAACTACATATGATTAATGAGATGCTACCAGTTAAAAATATTATATTTAATCTAGAAATGTAAAAAACTACCAGTTAATTTCACGTTGTAGTAGAACGACCTCCTGTTATTGAAAATCGGTTTACAAAACAACATGACTAACTGGTAGTTTTAAATTTAATTAGAAATAATTATTTTTAATTGGTAGTATCTCAAAAAAGGGTATATATGAGATGCCTGAAATTATTTTTAACTGGTAGTATCTCTAAAATAGATATATGTAAGAGAACCAAAAGCTTTTCTACATTTCATCATGGTCTTTAATGAGACCAGCTTTTTTCTTTTTCCAATAGGAGTAGTAGAATGGCAAGATTACAATACAGCCGCCTAGACCCCATAGTAATTGGTTAGTTTGTGCTTGGGCGAGCATCCATAGGGAGGTGCCGATCGCAATAACTGGGATTAAATAGCCACCAGGGATTGTATAAGAACGAGCTTTGTCTGCCCATTTACGACGGAAGATAATAACCGCTAAACATGTTGGTAGGTATTGTGTAAAACGAGATACTGCACTGATGGCTGCTAGTGTAGTAAAGGAACCAGACCATGCAAGTAATACACTGGCAATAGCAGTAACAATAGCTGCAACATATGGTGCATTGTAACGATTACGTTTAGCTAGAGCACTTGGTAACATACCGTCTTCAGCCATAGAGGTAGCCACACGAGGTGCATAGTAAGCCTCCGCAAAGTTGATACCACCCATAGAAATCAGTGTTCCTACTAATACAACGTACATACCGATAGGACCTACAATTACGTTAAAAGCATCTTGGACTGGTGCTTTTGTATTAGCCAAGTCAGTACCGAGTACACCGATAGATACGGCGAGGATTGCCATATATAGAACGGACACGAGAAGCATACACATGATAATAGCACGTGGTAAATTCTTTTTAGGATTTTTCATATCCTCTGCAGCAATGGCAATAACTTCAAATCCTGTATAGGCAAAGAATAGAAGAACTGCGGCTTGTGCAAATGATCCATCCACATAAGTATCTTGCGGGAAGACTGGCGTAAAGTTAGCTCCATTTATAAAGAAAATGCCAATTGCAATGAATAAGGCAAGAGGGACTAACTTAGAAATAGTGATTAAGTTGTTAACGAATTTTGATACGTTAACACCAAAGATATTTACAATGGTAAGACCTACAATCAAGATAAATGAAATAACATCTTTTGCAAGATCACCACTTAACGCCGGTACTGCAGCACCTAATGCGGTAGCAAAGCCAACGGCCATGGCCGCCCAAGCAATAACGGTTACAATCCATTTTAGAACGCCTACTTCGAAGGCCCAAAAGTCACCTAATGCATGTTTTGCATATAGGTAAGGTCCGCCATTACGTGTAAATAGGCTTGCCGCTTCAGCAAAGCAAAGGGCGATACATCCTGCAATAACGGCATCAAATAATAGGACGCCTAAACTAGCGGAACCAATGATAGAATATGCTTTGTTTGGTAGTAGGAAAATACCTGTCCCTACAATACCATTGATGCCTAGGAGTACAATACTCCAGAAGCCAAATTTTCCTGTTTCTTTCATACTAAAACCTTCCTACTATTTAGTTATATTTTCTCGAGCTGCTGTTACAAAGGCAGCAAATAAACGTTTTGCATTTTCATCTGTTTCAGACATCATTTCTGGATGGAATTGGCAGGCTACTAACCAAGGATAGGAAGCGTCTTCTAATGCTTCTACAGTACCATCCTTAGCTCTTGCTACTACTTGTAAACCTTTACCAACATGTTTTACTGTTTGATGATGGTGGGAATTTGTAATCCATGTGGAGCGACCAATAGCACTAGCAAGCTTAGATTCAAATTCAATATCTACTGTATGAGTGCCAAGAGAAGGTGTTTGGTTTTGTGAATGTTTTATCGTACAGTTTTCATCATACTGTAAATCTTGGTATAGAGAACCACCACGATATACATTTAAAATTTGAATGCCTCGGCAAATACAAAAGATAGGAATCTGTTTTTCTTCTGCTGCTTTTAATAATGCAAAATCGAATTGATCTCGTTCAGGGAATACATCGCCTAGACCTTGCAATGGTTCCTCACCGTAATTTAGGGGAGATACATCATGGCCACCAGATAATAATAAGGCGTCAAGTTTTGCTACTGTTTCACGGGCTACGTCCAGATTTTTTGTAAATGGAATGATAACTGGAATGCCACCAGCCTCTTCGATAGAGCGTGGATAATCATGGTTTACATAAGAACGTAATAAATCTACGTAGGCACCGCCGCTATCTCGTAAGATATTGCCAGATACACCAATGAATGGTTTTGTCATAATATCACCTCGTATGTGTAAAAATTTGTACAATTAGTATAGTTTAAGTATATCAAATATTAG